>DAIETB010000154.1:0-2589 GCA_027345925.1 Sulfuriferula sp. | reverse complement strand
GTGATTTTATGGTCGGCGGTGCCGGGGGCGATCAGCGTGCTGCTGATCGCGTTGGGTGTGGGCGGCAGGCCTCAGCAGAATATTGCCGCAAAACCGGCGGAGGCGATGCCGGTCATGCCCTGGTCGCAACTGCCGCAGTCGTTGCGGCGTTATCTGTGGGTATTGATGTTGTTTACCTTTGCGCGGGTGTCGGAAACGTTTATCGTGTTTCGCGGTCATGAACTGGGCATGAATGTGGTCACCCTGCTGCTGTTATGGGCAATGCTCAATCTGACCAAAGCCGTGACGTCGCTACGCGGCGGCAGTCTGGCCGACCGGATAGGCAAGGAGCCGGTTATTCTGTTTGCATGGGCCGCTTTCGGTTTTTGTTTTATCGGTTTCGGCTGGGTATCTACTCAACCCGGTTTGTGGATCGCCACTTTGTTCTTCGGGCTGTTTGCGGGACTTGCCGAAGGGCCTGAACGGGCATTGATCAGCGATTTTGCCGGAGAAAAATATCGGGGAACGGCGTACGGCTGGTATCATTTGATAGTGGGTGTCGCGGCGATTCCGGCGGGATTGCTGTTCGGAACGATATGGCATACGCTGGGCGCGGAAACGGCCTTTCGCTATGCCGGCGTCATGGCCTTATGCGCGGGATTGCTTATGCACTTTTGGGCGTGGCCGGGTCGTATTGGAGTAACCAGATGAAATTATTGATAATTATTGGATTTATGTTGGCTTTTAGCCTGGTTTTTCTGCGGAATGGGTTGGCCGCCCCAGTGCCGGCGGTCGGCCAGTCTGCTCCGGCTTTTACGTTGATCGACCAGGATGGCCTATGGCATAAGCTATCCGATTATCATGGCAAATGGTTGGTGATGTATTTTTACCCCAAGGATGATAGTCCGCATTGCACTACCGAAGCGTGCCAATACCGGGACGATATTTCTAAAATTCATGCCTTGGGAGCGGGAGTGGTCGGCATTAGTGTAGACGACCGCGATTCTCATGCCGAATTCGCTAAAAAACACCATTTGCCGTTTCCGCTACTGGCGGATAAAGACGGCATCGTGGCTGCGCGTTACGGTTCGGTACTCGATTTGATGCTGTTGAAATTCGCCAAGCGCAATACTTTTATTATCGATCCGCAAGGAAAGATTGCCAAAGTGTATTTATCCGTCGATGCGGCGACCAATCCGGCTCAAGTGGTTTCGGAGCTTGCCGCTCTGCAAGCGGCGCGTCAATAAAATCGCCGCTTGCAGAGCGATTATTTGCCGCCGGATTTTTTTATGAACCACCAGGTAAACCAAATCATCATGCCGATAACGAAAGTGACGGTAAACACGCTCATCAATCCGGTTTGGCTGGTAAAGAGGATATGGAACAGATTTGACATGATGCTCTCCTTATAAAAATAAACTATAAAGATAAATATATCCTTTTAACGGAATTTGTCAAGTTTGGATGTGACCGCAGGAATAAAATTACATAGGATAAAATAAAAAATGCTGTCTTATTTGACCGCTGCCATCGAATTTCCGCCGGTTTCCAGTGCTCTGCGCAGTCCTGACGGACTGCTGGCGGTGGGAGGGGATTTGTCAGCGCAGCGTCTGGTTGCGGCTTATCAGCAAGGGATATTTCCCTGGTTCAACCCCGGTCAGCCGATATTGTGGTGGAGTCCGGACCCGCGCATGATATTGTTTCCTGAAAATTTGCATGTGTCCCATTCGTTAGCCCGGGTAATACGTAAACGGAATTACGAAATACGCCTTGATACGGCGTTCGCCGAAGTCATGAAAGCTTGCGCCGAGCCGCGTGCCGGTCGTGAGGGTACCTGGATCGCACCGGCCATGATCGAAGCGTATACGGAATTGCATAAACTGGGCGTAGCCCATAGTATAGAAACCTGGATCGACGGCAAGCTGGCAGGTGGATTGTACGGTGTTGCGCTGGGCCGCGTGTTTTACGGCGAATCGATGTTTGCGCGTACGAGCGACGCGTCCAAAATCGCCTTTGTCTATCTGGTTCGGCAGTTGCAGCGCTGGCGATTCGAACTGATAGATTGCCAGATGAATACAGCGCATCTGGCACGATTCGGTGCGGCAGAAATTTCTCGCAGCGAATTTATTCGGTATCTTGATGTCGAAGTTACTCAATCGCCGCCGTTATGGCGTTTTGATATTGATATAATCGAATGACACAATTGAACGATATTCCGTTATTGGCGCAGTTGCAGTTTTATTTGACTTCGTCGTATACCTGCAGTTATTTGCCCGATCGTATCGCACGTTCGCAAGTCGTTACGCCTGCGCATCTCGTCAACAAAAGTGTTTATAACCAATTGATTCGCGCCGGATTCCGGCGTAGCGGGCTGTTTACGTATCGTCCGCAGTGCGGAGAATGTACCGCTTGCGTTCCGGTGCGCGTGGTAGTCGACGAATTCGAGCCAAATCGTACTCAAAGGCGAGCTATGAAACGTAACGCCGTACTTGACGTTACCATGACATCGCCCTATTACGATCCTGAGCATTTTGCCTTGTATCAGCGCTATCAGACTTCTCGTCATCGGGGCGGCGGTATGGATCATGACGACAGGGAGCAATATGTACA
>DAIETB010000140.1:0-4109 GCA_027345925.1 Sulfuriferula sp. | reverse complement strand
TTTAATAAAATATACCACCCTGTTGTCCTCTCGGCCCGATACCGAAACGATCATTTTCCCCATGCAGGCTCTTCCAGATCTCCTGCTACATCGGATAAATGGACCTGCGTTTTGCCATCGGAAGAAACCAGTGCCAATACGCCATGGCCATTTTGTCTTGCGGCGTACACGATCATTTTTCCGTTAGCGGCAAAACTCGGAGATTCGTCGAAACCGCCACGAGTCAATACTTGCGACTGTCCGCTGGCGATATCCATCACCGCAATGCGAAAGCGACCGTCGGTGCGCTGGACGTAAGCAAAACTTTTGCCGTCGGGACTCCATGCCGGCGATACGTTATAGTTGCCCTGGAAAGTCATGCGTCTGGCGGTGCCGCCCGATGCCGGCATCATGTAAATCTGCGGACTGCCGCCGCGACCCGAAGTAAACAGCAAGGATTGCCCGTTCGGGCTCCAGTCGGGTTCGGTATCGATGCCGCCGCCGAATGTCAGGCGTTTCAGTCCGCTGCCGTCGGCATTGATCACATAGATTTGCGAACCGTTGTTATCGCGCGTCAGCACCAGTGCGAGCTTGCTGCTATCCGGCGACCAGGCCGGCGCACTGTTGCTGCCCTTGAAATTGGCGAGCACGCGCCGCTGACCGGTCGTCAGCGACTGTACATATATCACCGGCTTCCTTTTCTCGAACGAGACGTAAGCGAGCTTGGTGCCGTCCGGCGACCATGCTGGCGAGATGATAGGCTCTTTCGATCTCAACACCGTTTGCACGTTTTGACCGTCGGCGTCGGTTACTTGCAGGCTATATTGCTTGCCATGTTTGATGACATAGGCGATATGACTGGAGAACATCCCCGGCGCACCGATCAATTTCTCGTATACCTCATCCGCAATCTTGTGCGCTATCGCCCGCAGTTGCGTGGCGTTGGCGGTATAACTATAGCCAGCCAGCTGCGTTTGCTTGATGGCGTCCATAAGCCGGAAACTGACCTCTATCTGCCCGTTGCTCAGGGGAGTTACCTTACCCAGAACCACTGCCTCCGCTCCGCGCTGACGCGCTACGGAAAACCTCGGGTCGGTGGATTCGGTTAGCGGCGGCTGCAGGTCGGAAATATCGACCAGCCTTAATTCGCCGGTACGCGCCAGATCGGCGCCCACGACGTCGGTAATGACCCGGTACGCCTCGCCGGCTCCGGCAAACGGCGAAATGGCAACCGGAATCCTGCTTTGCTCGCCGCCGCTGATGTCTATCGTCATCGCCGCTCTGGCCCAGAGCGGAAACAGCAATAACAGAATAAACCCTAATCGCATTATCAAAACATACCTCGCTTAATTTCGAACTTATTGAATTCTATTGCCAAATCGCTGCGATTGCCAGTGCCGGATCGATGTTTGGTGCTCGGTAGTGAAATCGTCATGTTATTCATTAACGAGCCCTTAATCCGGTGTGAATTTCAGATTCAGATCACGAAACTGCTGCGCCAGGGCAGCGTCAGGCGGCAACGGCAGCGGCGAAGCTTTCAGGATAGCACGCTCGACCGCATCGTCGTAGGCGGGTTGACCACTGGACCTGACCAGTTTTACGTTCACGACTTCGCCGGTCGGCAACACGGTAACATCGATCCCCGCCGTCGGATTGCCTTGCAGGCCGTCCGGCAAAATAATCATGCTGCGGACTTTAGCCTTGATTTTTTCGATATATGCCGCTTTCATTCGCGCCAGTTCGGCGGACTGTTTGCTCGCCAGCGCCGCCTGACGGCTGCTGTTCAAGGCATGCGCGGATTCGTTCTGAAATTCTGCGCGGGTTTGCTGTGCCACCATTTTGCGCAAAGCCGCCTGCTTTTTCTGCTGCATCTGCTTTTCCTGCACCAGCTTTTGTTCTGCCGCTTTCTGTTCGGCAAGTTTTTCCTGCGCTAATTCAGCGGCCTGCTGTTTTTGTAATAATTGCTGCTGTGCCAGTTTTT
Source organism: Sulfuriferula sp. (assembly GCA_027345925.1). Taxonomy (GTDB): domain Bacteria; phylum Pseudomonadota; class Gammaproteobacteria; order Burkholderiales; family Sulfuriferulaceae; genus Sulfuriferula. The sequence continues at coordinate 2,149 of DAIETB010000140.1, read as the reverse complement.
TCTGCTCGCGTTTTTTCTTTTTGTCTTCCGCCTTTTTTTCTTCCTGCTGTTTTTGCAGCGCTTGCTGCTGAGCCAGCAATTCCGCATCGCGCTGTTGTTGCGCGGCGAGTTTGCGCTTTTGCTCCAGGGCAATATCAGGGTTCGGTACAACAGGCTCGGCTTTAGCCGGCTCTGGAGGCACCGGCTTGACTACCGTCGGAGATTCAGGGGAGGGAACCGGTACCGGAGGAGGCGGTTGCCATAATTCGACCATTACCGGTTCGGGCGCATGCGTTTTCCAGTCGAGGCTGAACACCAGCAACACAAAAAACACCACATGAATAAGGATCGCCAGCACTGCCGCCAGTCCACGCTTAGGCGATGGTGGCGTCGCACGCATTTTACTGCGCTCCCTGCGCGGCGAGCAACCCTACGCGCTTGACCTGATTTTGCTGCATCAGGTTCATAACTTTCATGACCTTGTCGTAACGCACGCTCTTATCCGCGGCGATCACAACCGGCTGATCAGGCTTGTCCAACTGTTTTTTCTGGATCAATGCCAATAGTTGACTCTGGTCGACCTGCTGCTGATCGCCGCCTTTGGCCCGGTCGCGCACGGTCATCTGCCCGTCGGCGTGTATCGTGACCTGCAAAGGCTGGAGCGCGATCGTATCGGTTTTGGCTACGCTGGGCAGATTCACTTCGCCGGGATTGATCATCGGCGCGGTAATCATGAATATTACCAGCAATACCAGCATCACATCGATATACGGCACGACGTTGATTTGAGCGACTTGTTTGCGGGGACGGCGGGAACTCATTTTTTATGCGCTTGACGCTGGAGGATATTGGAAAATTCTTCTATGAAGCTTTCGTAGCGATTAGCCAGGCGGTCGATATCATGAGTGAAATGATTGTACGCGATGACTGCCGGTATCGCCGCAAACAGGCCCATGGCGGTAGCGACCAGCGTTTCGGCTATGCCGGGGGCGATATTCGCCAGCGTGGTCTGCGCGACGTTCGCCAGACTTCTGAACGCGTTCATGATACCCCATACCGTGCCGAACAGACCGACGTAGACGCTTACTGAACCGACCGTCGCCAGAAAGGATAAATGCGATTCCAGCCCGTCCATTTCTCTTTGATACGAAGCGCGCATGGCGCGACGCGCGCTCTCGGTCATGGCGGACGCATCGGTGCCGGGCTGATTTTTCAGTTTCATGAATTCGCGAAAACCGGCTTCGAAGATCCGCTCCATTTCGCTGGTACGGTTGGGGTCGCGGGCGATGCCCTGATACAGCTGGTTGAGATCCGCCCCGTTCCAGAATGCCTGTTCGAACGCCTGCACCTTTTTAGTGGCGCGAGCAACCTGAAACAGTTTCTGGAAAATGAACCACCACGACATCAGCGATGCGATCAACAAAACCGCCATGACGAATTTGACCGCCAAACTGGCGCTGGTCACTAATGCCAACATCGATAAATCCTGCGATACGCCTATGTCCATTGAGTTATTCCAGTAATTGCAATATATGATCCGGTATTTTAACCGGTTTAAATGTCGTTGCGGTGACGCATACCACTTCTATCTCGCCGGTCGCGAGCACAACATCGCGCTCCAGGCGCTGTACAAAGCGCATCCGCGCCGGAGTCAGCCGCTGGATCCGGCTGTAAACCGCCAGTTCGTCGTCGTATCGGGCCGGCTTGAGGTAGCTGACCTGGACCTGCCGCACCGCAAACACGACCCCCTCTTCCTCCAGCAGCGTGCTCTGGTTCATCCCCAGCGCGCGCAGCCATTCGGTGCGGGCGCGTTCCATGAATTTCAGGTAATTGGCGTAATATACTACGCCTGCTGCATCGGTATCTTCGTAATAAACGCGCACCGGCCAGACGAATTCGCGTTCAAGCACCCGGTTCGCTCCACAGATCGGTTTTGCCGGGAACGCTCAAACCGAAATGCCGGTACGTCATCCAGGTCGCGATACGGCCGCGCGGCGTGCGCTGCAAATAACCCTGCTGGATCAGATACGGCTCGAGCACGTCTTCGATGGTGTCGCGCGCTTCGCCTATCGCCGCCGCGAGATTATCGAGCCCTACCGGGCCGCCGTCGAATTTCTCCAGCACCGCCGACAATAATTTGCGATCCATGATATCGAGTCCGGCGTGATCG
>DAIETB010000120.1:0-4755 GCA_027345925.1 Sulfuriferula sp. | reverse complement strand
TAACCACGATTGGATAAGATTTTGACGCTGCATGAAAGTCCTTGCCGACAAAAGATTTCAGCGCATTTTAGCACCATTCGCTCGATCAGCTAAATAATGCCTACACACCGATTTATCCGCTATCTCACAGCACCTTTATTGTTACTCGGGGGAATTGCCGCTGCCGACGATACGACGTTGCTGCAAAGTTCCACTGCACTCGCTCCACCGGTCAAAAACGACCAGAGCCCTCCGGTTTTCATTCGCGCCGACACCATGAACGGGACGCAAAACCAGCAGACCAACGCTATCGGCAATGTGGAGCTGCGGCGCGGGGCCACCGTCGTGACCGCCGACCACCTCCATTATATTCAGCCCACCGATACGGTAAAGGCGGATGGCGCGGTTTGTCTGAAACAGGAAGGACTTACATTGAAGGGCCCGAAAATCGACCTGCAAATGAACACCCAGATCGGATACATGGATCAGCCGATTTTTTCGCTGATAGGTGCCGCAGCGCCTACGCAGGATACCCATGTCGTCGTAAATTCCCGCGGCGATGCGACCATTATCAATTTCGAAGGCGAAAACCATTACCGTTTGATGCATGCCATCTATACGACCTGCCCCGTCGGCGACAACGACTGGTACTTGCGTGTCAAGGAACTCGACATCGACAACACGCAGCACATCGGCACCGCGCACGGCGCGGAAATCGAGTTCAAGAATACCCCGATCCTGTATACGCCCTGGATCAACTTTCCTTTGAACGACCAGCGCAAGAGCGGCTTCCTCGCACCTATAGAAGGCACGACGGGGACCAGCGGCGCTGAACTGTCGATTCCCTGGTACTGGAATATTGCACCCAATTACGACGCCACCATCACGCCGACCGTCATCAGCAAGCGCGGCTTGCAAATGGGCGGGGAATTCCGCTACCTGACCGACGCTTCGCGCGGCTCGGTGGACGCCAACTATCTGCAGGATCATCTCACCAATACGGCTCGCTGGGATGTCTTCGCCCAGCACGATGAGACCTTTATGCCCGGACTTACGGGTCACTTCGTTTATCAGGCGGTATCCGACAACAACTATTTCCAGGACCTGACCAACCAGCTGAGCACGACATCGCTGACCGACCTGGATCAGGAAGCCACCCTGAATTATCAGGGCAGCTGGTGGCAGGCAAGCGCTTCGGTGCAGCAATTCCAGGTATTGCAGGACCCGCTTGCGCCGGTGATACCGCCTTACAGCCGGCTTCCCGATTTGCACTGGTCCGGTATGCTCACCAACGACTACGGGCTGGATTTCAACTTCACCAGCGAACTGACGCGCTTCGTGCACCCCACTCTGGTCAATGGCACGCGCTTTATCGCCTATCCCAGCATCGACCTGCCGTTGAGCAATGATTACGGATATATTACGCCCAAGGTCGGATTCAATTTTACCGGTTACGAATTGAGCCCGACGTCCACCACTCCGGCTTTCAATCCCACCCGCTCGCTACCGATAATCAGCCTGGACAGCGGCATGTACTTCGATCGCAACATCACTGCATTCGGCCATAAATATCTGCAAACGCTAGAGCCGCGTTTGTATTACGTCTATATTCCTTATCAGGATCAAAGCCTGCTGCCCAACTTCGACAGCGCGCCTATGGACGAGATCAACTATGCAACGCTATTCACTGAAAACCGCTACGTAGGCGGCGACCGCATCAATAACGCCAACCAGTTGACGATGGGCGTATCGACCCGGTTTCTCGATCAGGACAGCGGTCTGGAACGCTTGAGCCTGGCGGTGGGACAACGATTATATTTCACCCCGCAACTCGTTACTCTTCCCGGTGAAGTCCCCAGCAACAGCCAGTCCAGCGATGTATTGGCCGACGTGGGCGGACAGATCAACGAACAGTGGCGCGCCGATGCGGCGGTGCAATACAATATGCAACTGAATCAGGCCGTCAGCGACAGCTTTACCGTCAATTATCATCCCGCGCCGGGTAAAGCCATCAATTTCGGCTACCGTTCGATCAACAATAATTTCAATCCGGCGGCTATGGCCAACATTCCGGGGATGCCCTTGTATGCTCAGGCGCTATACGGCCAGGCTTACTATAGCGGCAATATCAACCAGATCGATATTTCCGGGCAATGGCCGCTTACCAAACGCTTGTACGGTATGATGCGCTATAACTATTCACTGCTGGACAAAAATATCGTCGAAGGCCTGGCCGGGCTTGAATATAATGGCGGATGCTGGGCCCTGCGCGGCGTGTTTCAGACCATTGCCATCGCGGCGAATACTACCAGCACTTCTTTTTTCTTCCAATTGGAGTTGAACGGGTTAGGCAGTTTAGGCTCTAACCCGCTCGACGTTCTTAAACTTAGCGTACCTGGATACACCAATACCGATGAAATCAACAATCCTTAAATTCCTGCTGCTTGCGTTTGCCTTGCTGCCGGATCTGACGCTCGCTGCCGATGCATTGCCGGCTCCGACTCCGGCTGCGACTTCGGCTTCTGCACCGACTGCCGCCGCACCCGCCGCCAGCACGCAGCCGAACTCGGCTGCATCCGGCAGCAAGAACGATACGGCCCAACCGGCAGAACTCGACCATATCATCGCCGTAGTCAACGATGACGTAATTACCCGTCACGATCTGGATGAACGATACGATCGTGCCGTCCAGCAGTTGGAAAGTCGTAAAATTCCGCTGCCGCCGCGCGCCGTTCTGGAAAAGCAAATCCTCGAACGCATGATCAACGATCGTATCCAGTTGCAGTTTGCAGACCAGTCGGGCATCAAGGTCGACGATCCCACGCTCGATCGTGCCATAGACCGGATTGCCGCCCAGAATCAGCTTACGCCCGCGCAATTCCGCGAAGCCGTCGCCAAGGAAGGCATTCCTTACGATAAATTCCGTGCCGACATACGCGACCAGATCATCCTGACTCATTTGCGCGAACGCGAAGTCGACAACAAGATCAATGTCACCGAAGCCGAAGTCGATGCTTACCTCAATGCCCAGGCCAAGCAAGGTTCCGACGACGAATACAACACAGCGCATATCCTGATCAGCATTCCTGAAAACGCCAGTTCCGAACAGATACAGTTCGCCCACGCCAAAGCGGAAGAAGCACTGAACAAAATCCGGGCAGGCGCAGATTTCGCCCAGATTTCCGCCAGCTATTCCAATGCGCCCAACGCACTGGAAGGCGGAGAGATGGGTTGGCGGCGTGCCGCGCAGATCCCGGCGTTATTCAGCCAGGTACTGATTTCCATGAAACCCGGCGAAACCAGCGATATCCTGCGCAGCAACAGCGGCTTTCATATCATCAAACTGATCGATAAGCGCACTGCCGACAAAACCACCATTATCAATCAGACCCACGCGCGGCATATCCTCATCAAAACCAGCGAAGTGGTTTCTGCCGCCGACGCCAAAAACCGGCTCGAAGAGATCCGCAGCAAGATAGAAAACGGCAGCGCCAAATTTTCCGAAATGGCGCGGCAATACTCCAATGATGCCAGCGCCTCCAAAGGAGGCGATCTGGGTTGGCTGTCTCCCGGCGAAACCGTACCGGAATTCGAGCATGCGATGGATGCGCTTAAACCGGGAGAAATCAGCGAGCCGGTACAATCGCCGTTCGGTTTTCACTTGATCCAGGTATTGGAGCGGCGGCAGGAAGACGTCACCAAAGAACGCCAGCGCATCCTGGCGCGGCAAGCGATACGCCAGCGCAAGATCGAAGAGGCGCAGGAAGAATGGCTGCGCCAGCTCCGCGACGGCGCGTTCGTCGAGTATCGCAACGAAACTCAGTAATGGCAATGGCCTTACCCAGCAAGCTCATTGCGCTCACCGCGGGCGAGCCGGCCGGTATCGGGCCGGATTTATGCGTCTTGCTGGCGCAGCAGCAACGCGAACAGGAAATCGTCGTACTCGCCGATCATACCGTTCTCAGCGAACGTGCGCAGCAATTAAACTTACCGCTGACAATCCGGCAATACGATGGGAATAAAGTGGAAACCACAGCCGGCGTCTTGAGCGTATTGCATATTCCGGTTGCCGAACCGGTATGCGCAGGACGGCTCGATCCGGCCAACGCCGCCTCGGTGCTGGCTTTACTGCGCCGCGCGGCGAACGGCTGCATGAACGGCGAATTTGCCGCCATGGTCACCGCTCCGGTACATAAAGCGGTAATCAACGAAGCCGGGATCGCATTCACCGGGCATACCGAATTCCTCGCCGAACTCACCTCTACGCCGCATGTCGTCATGATGCTGGTCGGCGGCGGCATGCGCGTTGCGCTCGCGACTACGCATCTGCCATTGCGTGACGTTGCCGCCGCGATCAATACGGCATCGCTGACCGCCACCCTGCAAATTCTGCAGCACGAATTAATCCATCGCTTCGGCATTGCCGAGCCGCGCATCCTGGTTGCGGGCCTCAATCCGCATGCCGGAGAATCGGGCCATCTCGGCGATGAAGAAATCCGCATCATCGAACCTGTACTGGCGAAATTACGGGGGCAAGGAATGCGCCTGACCGGTCCCTTGCCCGCCGATACCCTGTTTAATCCGGAACGGCTGGCCGAGGCCGATTGCGTGCTGGCGATGTACCACGACCAGGGATTGCCGGTGCTGAAATATGCCAGTTTCGGCGCTGGCGTCAACGTCACGCTGGGTTTGCCCATCGTCCGCACATCGGTCGATCACGGCACCGCCCTCGATCTGGCCGGTAGCGGCCGAATCCACAGCGGCAGCCTCGTCGCC
>DAIETB010000113.1:0-8708 GCA_027345925.1 Sulfuriferula sp. | reverse complement strand
GGCGACGATGCCGATAGGCTGGTACGCGATCTGCAGGACCGTTTTCCGCAGGCCGAATTGAAAGGCGGCGAGAGCGATTTCGAACAGATCGTTGCCAGGGCCGTCGGCCTGGTCGAGCATCCTGCGTTGGGACTCGATCTGCCGCTCGATATACAGGGTACGGTATTCCAGCATCGGGTTTGGCAGGCATTACGGCAAATCCCGTCAGGAAGAACTGTGAGCTACGCCGAGATTGCGGAACGTATCGGTATGCCGAAATCGGCACGAGCGATTGCCGGAGCGTGCGCCGCCAACCCGATAGCCGTTGCTATCCCGTGCCATCGCGTTGTGCGCAGCGATGGTGCCTTGTCCGGCTATCGGTGGGGCGTGGAACGCAAGCGCATTTTGCTGGAACGAGAGGAGGAATTATGAATTGGGAACAGATGATTTGGCAAATGCTGCAGGTTTGCCATTGGCATGATGCGTACGGGGTCATGGTTCGATTCCGATGGCGTAGGCGGTGCTCATGACTGCCGATCTGTTTGCGGTTATGCTTGACATTTATCCGTCCCGGCTGGAGCTGGCCGAAGGCGCTGTACTGTTGCGCCATTTCGCCAAGGATATTGACGGCGAATTACTGCGCGCGCTTGATACGATTGTTGCGCAAGCCCCTTTCCGGCATTTGATAACCCCGGGAGGTTATCGCATGTCGGTGGCGATGACCTGTTGCGGCCGACTGGGGTGGGTATCGGATCGCAGCGGATATCGCTATGAAATCGCCGATCCGGAAACGGGACTAAGGTGGCCCGTCTTACCCGAAATTTTCGCCGGGGTGGCGAGCAAGGCGGCAATCCAGGCCGGTTATAATCATTTCATACCCGATTCCTGCCTCATAAACCGTTACGAACCCGGGGCCAAATTATCGCTGCATCAGGATAAAAACGAGCGCGATATCGCCGCTCCGGTAGTTTCGGTATCGCTGGGCCTGGCCGCGGTGTTTCTGTTTGGCGGGACGGAGCGCAGCGACCGTTCGCAGCTCTATCGACTTGAACACGGCGATGTTGCTGTCTGGGGCGGCGCGTCGCGATTTAATTTTCACGGTATTGCGCCGGTTGAGGACGGATACCATCCGCTATTCGGTCGCAAGCGGATTAATTTGACGTTTAGAAAAGCCGGATGAAGAAGCGCAAGCGGCGGTCGTTTTCGGCATGATCTGTGTCGACGGCGGAAAGAATCCGTTCCGCCGTCTGTAAATCCGGACCCTAATCCTGAAGAAAAAATATCAGTTTCTGGTTTGCGATTTCAATCACATCGTTTTCCTTGAGCGGAAACGACGTCGAACCGATCGGTTTTCCGTTGAGCCGCGTCGATTTTTTACCTTCAACGTGCGTCACGTAATAGCCCATCGGCCGCCGGCTGATCATGGTGACCTGACCGGGGCGGCCGAAGGTTTTCAACGGGCGGCTGATCAGGATTTCCTGTCCGCTATACTCGCCTTTTATGCCTCTGACGCCGCCTAGCGGAAAATTGCACTTGATTTCGCGCCCGATGGAAACCCTTTTGTCGGGCTTGCCCGATGTCGGTTCGATAGTTTCCGTCAGTTCGGCAATCAGCGAGGGAGTAACATTCAGCAGCATGGTTTTGTCGAAATCCATATTGGAAGAGGCACGCTGATTGATGTATTTAAGCTGGAACCGGCCAATTTCGATCGTATCGTTATTTTGCAGTATGTGACGGATTACCTTTTCGCCATTAACCCGGACTCCGCTATTGCTGAACATATCTTCCAGTATCTGGTCGTTTTCTATGGTAATAATGTGCGCATGCAGTTTACTGACGTCAGGATCGTTCAGGCATATGTCGCTGTCTTCGTTACGTCCGATAATAAATTTGTCCTTATCGAGAAAATAATGCCCTTGAATATCGTTTTCTACACTTACCACCAGCTTTGCCATATTTAACTCCCGATTCTTTTTAGCCAGTTAAAGAGTGCGTTGATAAGGCCACTGCCCGACGGCGTAGCGGCAGGGACCTGAGCAATAATCACGGAAACATTGTCATGTCCGCCGTTGTCGTTCGCCATCAGCACTAATTGCCTCGCCATCAGAGGAAGATTGCCCTGTAGTTCATTCATCGCCAATTCAATATTGAAATCATCGACCATATCGTTCAGGCCGTCCGAACACAAAAGGTAAAGATCTCCCGGTTGCACATCGATCTCGCGGATTTCCATGTCAACTTCTGCATCGGTTCCCAGTGCACGAGTCACGAGATTGCGGTTATGTGAATAGCGTGCGTCGGTAAAAGAGATCATCCCCAGCGCAACTTGTTCCTGCAACAGGGAGTGGTCGCGGGTCAAAAGTTCGAAGTAGCCGTTGCGCCAGCGATAAAGACGGGAATCGCCGACATGTGCGATGGTCGCCCGGCTATCGTAAAACTGCATGAGCACTACCGTGGTTCCCATGCCCTGATATTTTTCCTCTGCTTTGGCGGTACGGAAAATAAGCTGATTGGTTTTTTCCAGCGCCTCCTGTATCAGTTTCTGGGGCTCAGCGTATAAAAGCGATCCGCGCCCCAGTTTGCTTTGTAGCTCATCGACGATAAGACTGGTCGCCATATTGCTGGCTACGTCCCCCGCTTTATAACCGCCCATGCCGTCGGCGAGTACGATCAAACCGAGTTCCTGGTTAACGGCGATGCTGTCCTCGTTAAAATTGCGAACCGCTCCCTTGTCGGTCGCGCTGGCTATGTGCAAATCGGTACGCAGTTTCATCCGTCGATATTCCCCAATCAAAATAGTGGTCCAGCCGGAAATGCAGTATCCCAGGCCTCTTATTTATTTACCCATTCTCTCATCCGAAGCCGAGTTAAAGCAAGATAACACGAATAATGTCCAATCAAATAAGCCTTAAACATAATTGACATTAGCGGCTGAAAAAACTAATGTTATGCAACCACGCACTCATACTTTTGGTGGACCCTATTCTTATATAATTAACAGCACGTAAATGGCGAATAAAAAATTAGGCCGATATGAAATTCTGTCCGAGCTGGGGCAAGGCGCCATGGGGGTTGTTTATAAAGCTATCGACCCGCTGATAGAACGAACGGTCGCAATAAAAACCATTAATCTCGATCTTTCAACGGAAGATCTCGCCAAATTTGAAGAACGTTTTTATCGCGAAGCCAAATCCGCCGGTCGTCTCAATCATCCCAACATAGTAACCATTTATGACGTAGGCAAGACGGACAATGTCGCTTACATGGCAATGGAATTCATGGAAGGCCGGTTGCTGAAAGACGTACTGGATGCGCACACACCATTAAGCATTGACGAGATCGTCGATATAGGCGCTAAGATCGCGGGCGGTCTGGCATACGCACATGAACACGGAATCGTTCATCGCGATGTTAAACCGGCCAACATTATGCTGGTACGCGGTAACAGCGTAAAAATCATGGATTTCGGCATCGCCCAAATGCCGAACGGAGCCCGGACGCTGGCGGGAACGGCCTGGGGCTCGCCCAAATATATGGCACCCGAACAAGTGATCGGGAATAGGGTCGACAATCGTTCTGACATATTTGCGCTGGGTGTGATTCTCTACGAAATGCTGACAGGCGAATCCCCTTTCGATGGGGATAATATCAATACTATTTTGTATCGTATCGTGCATGAAACCCCGGTCCCACCCAGATCTCTGGCACCGCGCGTCCCCGAAGTATTTAACGGCATCATTGCCAAAGCCCTTGCAAAACAGCCAGAACAGCGTTATCAGGACGCCCAGGAATTCGCCAAGGCGCTGAGAAATTATAATAGCGTGCCGTTTTCGTACCCGGTTGCAGCAGCAGTATCGGATTCTCCGGCACCAAAAATGATAGAAACTTCATGGCCCGGTATCGGGGAAACGACTTTGAGTTTGGATACCGAAATCGTCGATATATTCGGCGCGAACTCAATAGATACTTTACGGGCCGATGTCAGATACCGTTACGCAGCAACGCCCGTGCTGAATAAAAACAAATTGGCCCTGCTTGCATTGATCGCGCTTGGCATAATCATCGTATTTGTCTTATACGGAAAAAAAACGCTTCCTGCCTTCGGCCCGGAATTTTTAGCTAAATACCAAACCGCAATTCAGACATTTTTTTCGGGAAGGGTACCGGTAATTCCTGTGCAGCATACGGTAACGGCTCCAATCGCACCTGCGCAAACTGTCGCGACTCTCCCCGCTCAGAGCAGCATCTGGTCCAATACAGATGTTCCGAAAGTCGACACTACCAGAACAAGAACCGCGACACTTAATTTTGCTGTTTTCCCCTGGGGCGAAATATTTATAGACGGCCAGTTCGCAGGAATAACTCCGCCGCTCAAAAGACTGAAAGTCCCTGCGGGAGAACATAAGATAGAAATTCGTAACATGAATTTTCCCCGTTATTCGAAAATCATGGTATTAAAACCAGGCTCTCACAAATATATCCGGCATAAGTTCCAGTAAGGCTAATCGTGCTTCATCGACTGACACTCATAGTATTAATATTTTTAACGCCTTTTTTCGTTGCCGGTTGTTCCACTACCGTCATGCGCGATATCGGACTCGATAAACCGGCACCGCGTAAAGCCGAGCAGGAGCTCAATGCGGGAATAAGCAATTACGATAAAGGCAATTATCGCACTGCAACCCGCGAGCTCCGCTATTCGCTAAAGAGAGGGCTCACTTTCCGGAAAGATAAAGTGAGTGCGCATAAATATCTGGCATTCATTTATTGCGTGACAGATCGAATGCAATTATGCGGCGACGAATTTAAAAAGGCGCTGATTCTCGATCCGCATTTCGAATTGAGCCCCGCCGAAGCCGGACACCCGATCTGGGGGCCTGTGTATCGGCGGGTTAAAAAAGAAATGAGCGATGGCAGAAGAAAGAGAAGTTATTCATGAGTGCAAAAGGCTGCGCTGTAGAACGATTCGGCGAACGCGATGCTCCATTCGGGCGTATCGAGGATGGCATGGCGCTGGCGAGAATCAGGACAAGGCTGTAATGGCGGCATCACGTCGAAAAAGGTCATTTTGACGTGACACTTAAAATTGATTTTTCACATGGTTTTTGCAAGACGATTCAGCAGCCTTGTGACAATAATTTAATTTGTTGATTTGCTGGTGGGCGGTGGCAGTTTCGAACTGCCGACCCCTGCCGTGTGAAGGCAGTGCTCTACCGCTGAGCTAACCGCCCGGTATGGAGGGGCGCATTTAATCATATTCGCTGCGCAGCGTCAATGTTCCGGGCGTCAATTTTCGTGATGGCGGGCGACGACGTGTTCGAGCAGGGCGCGGACGCGGATCATGGCGGCGTCGAGCGTGGTCTGGACTTCGTTGCCGTCGATGCCGGTTTTGCTGGTTCCCCGGCCGGCGGCGTAGTTGGCGACAACGCCGATGGCGGCGTATTTGAGGTCGAGTTCGCGCGCGAGGCAGGCTTCGGGCATGCCGGTCATGCCGACCATGGTGGCACCGTCGCGTTCCAGGCGATTGATTTCCGCTATCGTTTCGAGACGCGGTCCCTGTACGCAGGCATATACGCCGCGGTCGATGTGGGTTTCGTTGGCGTCGGCGAGGGTGCTAAGAATTTGCTGGCGCATTTCCTCGCAGTAGGGTTCGGTAAAGTCGATGTGGCGGACCGCTTTGTCGTTGCCGTTGAAATAGGTATTCTTGCGGCCGTAGGTATAGTCGATGATCTGGTCGGGAATGACCAGTCGGCCAGGAACCAAATCGGCATGAATGCCGCCCACGGTCGCGACGGAAACGATGTGAGTAACATTCTGTTCCTTGAGCGCCCATAAATTGGCGAGATAGTTGACCTGATGCGGAGGAATGGTGTGGCCGTAGCCGTGCCGTGCCAGGAAAATGACTTCATGGCCGTTGATTTCGCCGAAAGTCAGCGCGCCGGACGCTTCGCCGTAAGGCGTGCGCACAATCTGGCGATGGGTAATGGTCAGGTTCGCAAGTTGGGTCAGTCCGGTTCCGCCTATGATGGCCAGCATGATGATTCCTTGATGTATGAATGTCGATAAGAAGTGTGTATAGGTTATCCCGGCAGGGCAGTATGGAATTATTGTCCCTTGCCGTACGTGCCGGGCTTTAGCGCGTAAATAGCAGGCAGGTTGCGCCAGGCGCCGAAGACATCCATGCCGCAGCCGAAGACAAAGCGGTCGGGCAGATTCAGTCCTATGTATTCGGCCTGTACCGGTTTGCTTTTTTCGATGTTTTTGTTGGTCAATACGGCGCAGGCGACCTGTTCGGCACCCAGCGACAGCAATCTGGTTTTGATCGCAGCCAGCGTGTAGCCTTCATCGAGTATGTCGTCGAGCAATAAAACGTGGCGTCCCTGGACCGGTTCGCGCGGCAGAGCGATCCATTCGAGCTCGCCGCCCCGGGTAGCGTTGCGATAGCGGCTGGCGTGGATGTAATCGCAGGACAGCGGAAAGCGCAGCAAAGGCAGTAATTGACCGGCAAACATGATGCCGCCGTTCATGACGGTGAGGATCAGCGGACTTTTCTCCGTGTAGTCGGCGGTAATGTCGAGCGCGAGCTTTAGTATGGCCTGATTGACGTCTTCCGCCGAATGGATGAGTTCTGCATCGTGCAGAATTTGCCAGGCTTCGCTAGGATTGAGCATGAGAACTCCGTTGGCGGCGACTTTCGTAAAGGCAGATGCCGGCTGACACCGACACGTTCATGCTTTCTACGGTGCCGTACATGGGGATTTTAACGATACGGTCGCAATGTTCGCGGGTCAGGCGGCGCAGGCCGGTGCCCTCCGCGCCCAATACCCAGGCGACCGAGCCGGTCGCATCGGCGGAATCCAGTTCGGCTTCGGCATCGCCGTCGGTACCGATGATGGTGACGTCGTATTCTTTGATTTCGCGCATAGCCCGCGCGAGATTGACCACGGTTAGATACGGTACGGTATCGGCGGCGCCGCAAGCGATCTTGGCGACGGTGGGCGTGAGGCCGACGGCGCGATCTCTGGGAGCGATGACGGCGTTGGCGCCCATCGCGTCGGCGCTGCGCAGGCAGGCGCCAAGATTATGCGGGTCCTGCACGCCGTCCAGTATCAACAGCAGCAAAGGCCCGGTTAATCCTTCCAGCACTTCGTCTATGTGCCGCGGCTGCTGTACCATACCCACACGTGCGGCGATACCCTGATGGCGAGGGCCGCCGGCAATGCCGTCGAGGCGCTTGCTGTCGATCTGCATCACGCGCAGGCCGAGTTGCTTCGCTGACTCGATTAAATCGCGCGCACGAGGGTCCTGCCGGGCCGCATCGACGAAGATTTCTTCTATGCTGGCGGGATTGACGCGTAAACGCGAAGTCACGGCATGAAACCCGTAAATTAAAATTCCGGCCATACCTTAGTCCTTATTCATTCTTTGGAAGATTTATGGCGTCTGCGCCGCGGTTTTTTTGCGAGCGGCAAGCCGGGGGTAGCGGATTGTACGGCAGCCTGATGAGTTTGCGAAGTTTTTTTGCCGGATTTGCGTGCGCCTTTATCCTGCGTTTTCTGTCCTTGTCTGGCTGCGCCGGCGGAATCCGTGCCTGCCAGAGTAAAGTCGATGCGATTGGTATCGAGACTGACGCGAACGATCTTGACATGCACGCGTTCGCCGAGCCGATAGCGTATGCCGGTACGCTCGCCGAGTATCTGGTGGCGGGTTTTGTCATACTGGAAATAATCGCTGCCGAGCTCGGAAATATGCACCAATCCCTCGACGTAAATATCGTCGAGCGCCACAAACAAGCCGAAGCTGGTGACGCTGGCGATGGTGCCGACAAATTCTTCCCCGACTCGGTCCTGCATGTAATAGCATTTCAGCCACGCTTCGACGTCGCGGGTGGCATCGTCGGCGCGGCGTTCGGTCATCGAACAATGGCTGCCCAGCTCTGCCCAGTTACCGGGGGAAAATTTTTCGCTTTTAAGCGCCGCCTTGATCGAGCGATGGACGAGCAGGTCAGGATAGCGTCGGATAGGCGAGGTGAAGTGCGTGTAATGTTCGTACGCAAGGCCGAAATGACCGACATTGTCAGGGCTGTACAACGCCTGCTGGAGCGAGCGCAACATGACCGTTTGCAGCAGCTGGGCATCGGGCCGCGGTTTGATCTGCTGCAGCAGATTGGCATAGTCTTTGGCCTGCGGCGTGTCGCCTCCGCTCAGACCGAGGCCGAATTCGGACAGGAATTCGCGCAATGCGACCAGCTTTTCCGGCGTCGGGCCTTCGTGAATACGGTACAGCGTAGGCTGTTTCTGTTTTTTCAAAAAAGCCGATGCGCAGACATTGGCCGACAGCATGCATTCTTCGATGATGCGATGCGCGTCGTTACGCGTGACCGGTACGATGCGGTCGATCTTTTTTTCCTCATTGAAAACCATTTGCGTTTCTATGGTTTCGAAGTCTATCGCGCCGCGCCGCTCGCGGGCTTTGAGCAGTACTTTGAACAGCGCGTATAAATTGTCGAGCTGCGGCATCAAAGATGAGTGTTCGCCGGCTATTTCCGGCTGCTGCAGCCATTCCCAAACCTGATTATAGGTGAGTCGGGCATGCGAATACATGACGGCAGGATAGAAACGGTAGTTTTTTACCGCGCCCAGCGCGCCGATCTGCATATCGCAGACCATGCACAAGCGTTCGACTTGCGGATTGATCGAGCATAAGCCGTTGGACAGCGCTTCAGGCAG
>DAIETB010000106.1:0-3753 GCA_027345925.1 Sulfuriferula sp. | reverse complement strand
ATACGGTTGCCGCGAATCGCTGGTGGACGGCATCAAGCGCGCCACCGACGTGATGATCGCGGGTAAAATCGCCGTGGTTGCCGGTTACGGCGACGTCGGCAAAGGCTCGGCGCAGGCCTTGCGCGCCTTGTCCGCGCAGGTCTGGGTGACGGAAATCGACCCGATCTGCGCCCTGCAGGCGGCGATGGAAGGCTACCCCGTCGTAACCATGGATTATGCGGTCGACAAGGCCGATATTTTCGTGACGGCGACGGGCAATTACCACGTCATCACGCACGACCACATGGCGAAAATGAAAAATCAGGCCATTGTCTGTAACATCGGCCATTTCGACAACGAAATTGACGTCGCCGGCATAGAAAAATATCAGTGGGAAGAAATCAAGCCGCAAGTCGATCATGTTATTTTTCCCGACGGCAAGCGGATCATCCTGCTCGCCAAAGGCCGCCTCGTCAATCTGGGCTGCGCCACCGGGCATCCGTCCTACGTAATGAGTTCCTCGTTTGCCAACCAGACGATTGCGCAAATCGAATTGTTTACGAAGACGGTGGATTATCCGGTCGGCGTGTACACCCTGCCGAAGCATCTCGACGAGAAGGTCGCGCGGCTGCAGCTGAAAACCCTGAACGTACAGTTGACCGAGCTGACCGACCAGCAGGCTGCGTACATCGGCGTGGATAAAAACGGCCCGTACAAAGCGCATCATTACCGTTATTAAAGGATGCCTGCGTGGATCGGGCCTGATCGCCCGTTCCGCTCGATGCAGATTATCAATGCCGTTTCGGGAACCCGATCATGACGACACGCACTTTCAGTTTTGAGTTTTTTCCGCCCAAAACGCCGGAAGGGATGGACAAGTTGCGCGAGGTGCGCACACAGCTTGCCGCTTTGCGCCCGCGTTTCTTTTCCGTAACCTTCGGCGCAGGCGGCTCGACCCGCGATTATTCGCTGGCGACGGTACTCGATATCCAGCATGCCGGTCTGGACGCCGCACCGCATCTGTCCTGTATCGGCGCCACGCGCGAGAGCATCAGTGCGATCCTGGCCGAATACAGGAGCCATAATATCCACCATATCGTCGCCTTGCGCGGCGATCTGCCGTCGGGCATGGCGGGTACGGGCGATTTTCGCTACGCCAACGAACTGGTGTCGTTCATCCGCAGCGAAACCGGCGACTGGTTCAACCTGGAAGTCGCCGCCTACCCCGAAGTGCATCCGCAAGCCAAAAGCGCGCACGACGACCTGATCAATTTCAAGCGTAAAATCGATGCCGGCGCGAATGCGGCCATTACCCAATATTTTTTCAATGCCGACGCTTATTTCGCCTTTGTCGACGATTGTCGCAAATTCGGTATCGACGTGCCGGTCGTCCCCGGCTTCATGCCAATCGGCAATTTTTCCCAACTGGCCCGCTTTTCCGACGCCTGCGGTGCGGAAATCCCGCGCTGGGTGCGCAAAAAACTGGAAGGCTACCACGACGACATCGATTCCATCCGCGCTTTCGGTCTCGATGTAGTGACCGATCTGTGCGCCCGTTTGCTCGACAACGGCGCGCCGGGGCTGCATTTTTACACCATGAACCAGGCGACGGCGACAATGACGATCTGGGAGCGGCTGGGGTTGGCAGCGACTGCCGGCAAATAGCACGGCACTTATAATACATGAGGTCAATTACTGTGCTTACCAAGCTCTCGTTTACTGCCTTTTTTACGATCATGCTTGTTCCAGTAAGTGAATTCATCCTCATGAACTTCAATGTCGACTTCCATTACTCTGGCCTGGAGGCGTTCCTGCACGTCGGCAACGGCCTTGTTGTAAACGATCGGACCGAGTTCTTCCAGCAAGAAATCAAGAAGAGCGTCAGCAGTAAGGTTGCCGAGCTTCTCCTCCCTATTTTCTTCAAAATAGCGCTGGATCGAAGTGATGAATTCTTTTCGTTTTTCTTTGGCAATTTCAATCGTCATGTCAGGTGAACTTTATCATAGTTAGCTTGATATCAATCAGTTTCTAGGCAGCGATTGCCGGAGCATGATGAAGTTCTATAAGATGAGCAATGGGAATGGGTTCGATGGCATACGCTACGCCGTCAAGATCGGCGAATTCGACCAATACGATTTTAGCACTCAACGCTTCGACAATAGTGCCAACCTGTCCTTGGGCGAGGTGCGCTGCCGGAATGTCTTGTAGCGTCGCAACGATATCAAATAGTTTCATTGCACTCTCCGATTACAAAGCAAGTGATTAGCCTAGTCGCTTGGGTAGTGCATAACCAGCCAGTTCTGACCTTCGCACACTTAAGTCCATGAATAATTTCCATGTCAACGCGATAAATTGTCCCCCAATTCGTATGTGTTTGCAACACCGCTTCAGATAACCTAAGGCCAGATAAAATCGTATCAGCCAACCATTGGGCGTCGGCAATCGTTACATCCAATGCCGAGAGAAATACGCGAGCTTTGTGCCGTCCTTCAGGATGACAGGCATTCAGCACATAGCTGGTCAGTTTCGTGACGGCAATATCGGCTTTTTCGATATGTGGCAGTAACATCGGCTATCGGCTTTGAGAAATGTCTTGTCATGGACTTTTGTTTTATCAAAACAGGCCATGGAACGTTACAGGGAATCTATCCCCTCATCGGTCGTACCTACGACCGTCGTGACCGTTTCCGCCGCTTCGGCGAGCATGGCAGCCCGGCTGGCCGGTGTTTCCAGGCTGATTCTTCCCAGCGTTCCGTTGCGGTAGTCCTGCAACAGCGTCAGGCCGGCTTTTTCGAAATCGACCGCGCCGCCCTTGAGGCGGAAACCGCGCTGCTGCGCGATCGCTTCGATCACGCCGACGCCGTCTTTGTCCGTCATGCTGAAGCCGTAGCGCTGTTCCAGTAAGGCAGGGTAATCGGCGAGCAGTTTATCGGCGAGAAATATCGCGACTTCGTCGTCGATCATCGCATTGCGGCCGATGGCATGGCTGGCGGCCAGCATCAGGCCGTCGCCGGGATGCGCGATGCGGGGCCAGAGCATGCCGGGGGTATCGACCAGCGTCATGCTGTCGTTCAGATCCAGCCGCTGCTGGCTTTTGGTGATCGCCGGTTCGTCGCCGACGGCCGCGACGCGGCGTTTGAGCAGCGCATTCATCAAGGTCGATTTGCCGACGTTGGGAATGCCCATGATCATCATTCGCAACGGTTTGAGCGTGGTGCCCCGGTGCGGGGCAAGTGCCAGACAGAGCTTGGGAATACGGGCGACATCGCTGGCTTTCTTGCATGACAGGGCGACTGCCTTGACGCCGGACTGCTGCTGGTAAAACTCCAGCCAGGCCTGGGTGGCTGCCGGATCGGCCAGATCGGATTTGTTGAGTATTTTCAATTCCGGCCGCTGCCGGTAACGGCGCAGCTCTTCTATCATCGGGTTGCTGCTGGCTTCCGGCAGGCGGGCGTCGAGCACTTCGATGACCACGTCGGTCAGCGCCATGGTTTCAGCCGCCTTCTTGCGCGCTGCGGTCATGTGTCCGGGAAACCACTGTATCGTCATGACATATACTGCTTAGCTCAAAACGTCATTTTACCCGAAAAGCGGCGAGTAACCGACAAGTCTTATGGAAATCATTTGGTTAGAAGGGTTAATCGACGGTAAAATAGCGCCTTTCCATAATTCTTTACCGTTTATGCTACGTATTACCGAAATCAAGTTGCCGCTGGATCACACGGCCGACGATTTGCTTGCTGCCGTTTGTAAAAATCTGGCGGTTAACAGCGA
>DAIETB010000105.1:0-4512 GCA_027345925.1 Sulfuriferula sp. | reverse complement strand
GTTTCCAGCGTGGCGCAGGAACGCGAGACCAATCCGCGTCTACTCGGCAAGAGCCGGGATGAATTCATTGCTCTGATGAATGGGCTGAATTTACCGCAGCCACGCTTGATCGATCTGGCCGTACCTGCAAACCAGCATTGTGGAAATGAGGTTACGCATGCAGCCTGACCGGCGTGCCTCGCCGTACGAACGCATAGGTGGCGTGGATGGCGTCCGGCGACTGGTGCGCCGGTTTTACGAATTGATGGACGAGTCGCCGCAGGCACAGGGAGTCCGGAATCTGCATGGTGAAAGTCTGGCGGGTTCTGAAGAAAAGCTGTACAAATTTTTATCAGGCTGGTTGGGCGGTCCGCAACTATTTATCGAAGAATACGGGCATCCGATGCTGCGCCGGCGGCATATGCCTTTTTCCATAGGCGACGCAGAGCGCGATCAATGGATGATCTGTATGAATCAGGCCTTGTCGGAAACTGTAGGCGATGGTAACTTGCGGCTAGAGCTGTCTACGGCCTTATCGAAAGTAGCGGATCATATGCGCAACCGGACGCAAGACCAGAATTTATCTTGAGTATTGAATGAGGAAAAAATGACTATTACCCCGCAAGAATTAGTGGCAGACGCTAAAAGCAAAATCAGAGAACTTGATCCGGCCGAAGCAGTGCAATCGATCAACAGTGGCGCGCAGGTACTTGATGTCCGGGAACCGGCGGAATTCGATGCCGGAAAGCTGGCCGGAGCTGTGAACATTCCCCGCGGCGTACTCGAATTCAAAATTGCGGACCATCCCGGCCTCGCCGATAAAAACGCTGCCATAGTGCTGTATTGCAAGACGGGAGGACGTTCTGCGCTGGCGACGTTAAGTTTGCAACAATTGGGCTATAACAATGTCCATTCGGTGCGCGGTGGTTTCGAAGCATGGGTGAACGGCGGTCATCCAGTCGAAAAATGACCGGTAATACCATCGGACGTTAGGTTCTGGACTGCCGATCCGGTTCGGAATGTCGCTCCCGATTTCGATAAAGTGCAAGTATTTATTGCATATTTGCCACCCAAGCCGGCGCGGCTCTGGTATTCTTGAACGTTATCGAAATTCGGGCGCATACATGGAGCAAACGGACGTACTCATTATCGGCAGCGGACTTGCAGCGTTAACCACTGCACTGCATCTGGCGGATGCGCTGCAAGTTACGATATTGACGAAGAAAACCTTGCAGGACTCTTCCAGCGCATGGGCGCAGGGTGGCATTGCCGCCGTATTGGCAGACGACGATACGATGGAGGCCCACGTTCAGGATACGCTGATCGCCGGAGCGGGTTTGTGCAATGAGGCGGCAGTCCGGTATGTCGTCGAACACGGCACAGCGGCGGTTCAGTGGTTGGTACAGATGGGCGTTCCGTTCACGCTCGATATCACCCATAAAACCGGATTTCATCTGACCCGCGAAGGAGGTCATAGCGCGCGTCGCATCATTCATGCTGCCGATGCGACGGGCCGGGCGGTGCAGCGTACCTTGTGCGAGAAAATACGCCAGCATCCGAATATCACCTTGCTCGAACATCACATTGCGATCGATCTTATTACTGGTGACAAGCTCGGGTATGACGACGGCGCCTGTTACGGTTGTTATGCGCTCGACAATGTCAGCGGACAGGTCAAGACGTTTGCTGCCAACCATACGGTCCTGGCTACCGGCGGCGCGAGCAAGGTCTATCTGTATACCACCAACCCCGATGTGGCGACCGGCGACGGCGTCGCGATGGCTTGGCGCGCCGGATGCAGCGTAGCGAATATGGAATTCGTTCAGTTTCATCCAACCTGCCTTTATCATCCCCAGGCGAAATCCTTTCTGATTTCCGAGGCGGTGAGGGGCGAAGGCGGTTTATTGAAACTGCCCGACGGTACTCGTTTTATGCCCGAGTACGACGAGCGGGAGGAGTTGGCGCCACGCGATGTCGTGGCCCTGGCCATCGATACCGAAATGAAAAAGCGCGGGCTGGATTGCGTATTTCTGGATATTTCTCATCAGCCCGCCGAATTTATCGTGAGCCATTTCCCCAATATTTATCAGCGCTGTATCAGTCTGGGTATCGACATTACGCGCGAACCGATTCCGGTGGTGCCGGCGGCGCATTATACCTGCGGCGGCGTGATGACGGATCTGTCGGCGCGCACCGATCTCGACCGCCTGTATGCGATCGGCGAAGTGACGTGTACCGGCTTGCATGGCGCCAACCGGCTGGCCAGCAATTCATTGCTGGAATGCATGGTGTTTGCGCGAGCGGCGGCGCAGGATATTCTCGGTAAACCGGCAATGGCGAATACGGCGATCCCCGAATGGGACGAAAGCCGCGTCGTCGATGTGGAAGAAGAGATCGTACTGGCGCATAACTGGGACGAATTGCGCCGGTTTATGTGGGATTATGTCGGCATCGTGCGCACCGACAAGCGATTGCAGCGGGCCGCGCGACGCATTGCTTTGCTGACCGAAGAAATCAACGAATATTATGAGAATTTCCGTGTCAGCAACGATCTGATCGAATTACGCAATCTGGTGACGGCTGCCGATCTGATCGTGCGTTGCGCTGCATTGCGCCATGAAAGTCGCGGTTTGCATACGAGCCGGGATTATCCGCAGACCGACGCCGTAGCGGTAGACACGATATTGCGCCGTTCCGCATGAATCGCGTTATGTGAGTGCAGGGGCGGACGCGTCTTCCCGGCCGAATACATCCTGATAGGAAGTGTAATAGCTGATGAATGCGAGCGGAATCATGACCAGAAAGCCGAGCATCAGCGCAAGGGTGGACAGCAGCAGCAAGCCGAAGGTAATCAGACCGTAGACCAGGAACGCCGCAGAATTTTTTAAACTGGCCATCAGGCTGGTCTTCATCGCGGCAAGCGGGCTCATGTTGCCGAAAACGATGAGCGCGGGGGCGAACCAGTATGCCATGAGCAGCGGCAACAATAAGGCCAGTCCTACTATCACAGGCATCAAGCCGATATTCATGACGTGCGAATCGGCGATGGATTTCGCGTCCGGATGACCTGCCGTCAGCGCGAGTATCAATGGCTCGCCGCCCAGTACGCCGACGATTCCGGCAATAATCAGCATTCCGGTCAGATAAATGCCGCCGATTGTAATCAAAGGCGTGCCGTGGCTTTTAAAACCGGCCAGCAGATGCGACATTTCGAGCGGCTGGCCTTTTTTTTGCGCATCGCAGCCCAGAATCAGTCCTGCTGTCAGCGCCGGCGCAATGAGCTGAAAAAAAAGCGCCCCGATCACCGGTATCATGCCGATCAGCGCACCGGTCAGCAGAATGCCGACGCACAGGGCTATCCACATGAACGGATTAGTCTTGAACAGGAGGAAGGATTGTTTGATCCATAACCAGCCGTGGCCGGCAGGAACGAGGCGTGCTTTCATGAGTGACCCTGTGTGATCCATGTTCGTTGCAAGTCATGTATACGATTTTGCAGAATACGCTCGAAATGGGCCGGATCTTTGGCATGCGTCATTTCGCCGGGGCGCGGATAATGCAAATCGTACAGGCGCGATACCCAGAAGCGCAAGGCGGCGGCGCGGAGCATCACGGGCCAGGCTCCTCGTTCGATGGGAAGCAAGGGCCGGATTTCGTGGTAAGCGTTTAACAGCGCAAGAGTGCGCGTGGCATCCAGTTCACCCGTTGCCGTAGTGCACCAGTCGTTTGCCGTGATCGCCAGATCGTAGAGCCATGAATCGGTGCAGGCAAAGTAAAAATCGATTACGCCCGATACGATATCGCCCTCGAACAGTACATTGTCCCGGAATAAATCCGCATGGATGACTCCATGCGGCAGATCCTGCCAGCGATGCAACGCCTGATAGCGAATTTCCGCCTGCAGCAGCGTGGCGGCTTCCTCGTTCAGATGGGGCAGCAGTTCGTGACTGACGGTTTTCCACCAGTGCGCTCCGCGTTCATTTTCGCGCGGTATCGAAAAACTCTGCCCGGCCAGATGAATTTTTGCCAGTACGCTGCCGACAGCGCTGCATTGCGCAGCGTTCGGCTCAGCGAGTGAACTGCCGTCGAGCCGGCTGACGATGCTGGCGGGTTTGCCGTTGACTTCGTCCAGAAAACTGTCCTGCCTGTTGGCGACCGGCTGGGGGCACGGCACGCCGCGCTTTGCCAGATGATCCATCAGCTTGAGGAAATAGGGCAGTTCCGCCGGACTGAGCTTTTCGAACAGGGTCAATACGTACTTGCCCTGAGTGCTGGTCAGGAAATAATTGGTGTTTTCTATGCCAGAGGCGATACCTTTGAGCTCAAGCAGCGAGCCTATGGAATATCGTTCGAGCAAAGCCCCGGCATCGGCCTCGGTGACGCTAGTGAATACAGACATAAATAAAGTCCTGCGGCAAGGCGTTTGTCGCCTTGTCTGTTACGAAAAACAACATGAGAACTCCGAAACCTCGGCCGGCATCATTATGTGAGACGTGCTTACCATTGATGAATGATCCACATCGGCGGTTTGAC
>DAIETB010000059.1:0-4557 GCA_027345925.1 Sulfuriferula sp. | reverse complement strand
ATCCGCTCAAAATATGTCCTCCGGCTGGACGGGCATATCCTCAATGGCCGGGAACTGATCTTCTGGTCCAAGCGGCGCTTCCTTCCTCCACTCGGCCAGCAGTTCAACGATGTTCGTTGGGCGGGTCACCGGCTCGATGATGAGTTTGCTACCTTCGCGGTGGATCATCACACGATCCCCCGGCAACTCGAACTCCACAGGAATTCGCACCGCCTGGCTGCGATTGTTGCGAAACAGCTTGGCCTCCTTGGGCTTGGATGGCGTCGATAGGGTAGACATGGCATTGCCCTCTCATGTATATGCTAAATTGTATATGCCTGATTGCACCTTGTCAACCTGCGTGCAAGACTTTTCTGCACAACCACGCATAAACTATATCGTATTGGCACCCCAGCGAGTCAACGCATTGAGACAATTTTTTCGTCTCAATAAGGTTGAAATTGCATTTTCAAGACACGTCATCTTGAAAGCCTGGGGCCTATACAATCAGGATTTACAAAAAAAAGAGGCAAGGCTACACGGCAATAATCGTATTCTTTAATTCTGCCGATACGCTGCCCTGATCCGAGAAATATTGTTTCAGCGCATCGATAGCCCGCAAGCCGGTTTTACTTCGGTTGCTGCCGTATTTTTTCGGTACGGCCTGCTCGCTGACAAAAGCTGCTTTATAAGTTCGTTTTTTATCCAGTCGCGCATCCCCGGCAAAAAATTCCTGTATCCTGGCTCCTGCCGGATTTTCAATTTTGAAGCAGACAGTGATGCCCCGGCACCGCTTTACATAGCCGCCCATCTGTTTGTATGCATCGGCAGAAAACGTTCTTTCCAGATTTTCTTCCATCATCGCCCACAATTCGGCTCCGGTCATTTCCAGCGTTTCTACGTAAGGATCGGTGGGGATAATATTCCATAAATCGTTAACGCTAACAGGCCCGATCGGTATCGGTGCCCCGTATCGCCAACCGTTGGAAAACGCGATTTCGGTTCCGGCCGCCCGAGCGACAGCGTCCAGCAGTAAATTATCCATCGTCGATTCAAGTGTCGTATATCGGTTCAGATGCGTACGTGTTTCACCCACGATTTCATCGAGCATCGCCTTGTACGGCGCATAAATTCCATCTACCAGCGTTTGCATGTCGGGGTCGGATTCGACGCTATCGTCCAGCTTGACCAGCTGATGCCCGATGTGCGTTATCCTGCCCTCGTCCATCGTCACATCAAGACGACCTATAAACGAGGCATGACAGCCTGACTGAATAATCGTAGCGCCGTTTATTTCAACCGGCTGATACATCCGGTTATGGGTATGGCCGCTCAATAGGATATCGATACCGTCGACTTCGCCGGCCAGCTTGCAATCCTGGGGAAATCCCAGATGCGAGAGCACAATGACGAGATCGACTTTTTCCTGTTCGCGCAATCGCTTGATATGTCTGGGCAATTCTTCCTTCCCCAGCGTAAAATACAGCCCTTCGCTGAATCGGGGCGGAAAGTTCTTGTCGATGATATAGGCGGCAATACCGATAATTCCCACTTTCATTCCGCCTCGCTCCAGGGTCAAGGTCGGCATAAACGGCATTTCGTCGGTATCTTTTCGATGGCAGTTGCAGGCGAGCAGCGGATAATGCAGTTTATTTGCGATTTCCTCCAGTTTCGGGGTACCGAATACAAAATCCCAATGTACGGTCCATGCATCCAGCCCGAGTAAATTAAGTGGTTCAATGAACGCCGTACCTTCGGAATGCACAGCCGGATACGTACCGTGCAACGTATCGCCGTTATCGAGCGCAATAACTGCTTCGATCCCGCATTCCTCTCTAACCCGTTTAAAATAACCGCTCATGCGGGCATAACCGCCGATTCGTTCGTGGCGTATCCCGTTCGCATCCCAAAACATTTCCTGATGTTCATCGAGATAGCCGTGCGTATCATTGATTTGCAGGATAGTCAGTTTTCCGGAACTCTTTTTCATCGTTTGTCCTTTTTACAGTCAGCGATAGAAATCGTCTGTCAGATTATTACCGTATTTATCTAACCGTACCGCACTAAAAGGAAAAAATCCACCGCTAAAATTCAATTACGCCGCGTTCGAAATTGATGAGCCTAATTTAAAAAATCGTGCGAAACCGTACTGAGCCACGCTTTATGATGGATTATCTTTCAATTGCTTACGTTTATTTTGTCTGCACCGAATGCTAAAGCAATGGATAAGCCAAGATAAGCTGAGCTGGCGTAAATCAGTCATATCAGGCAATAAATGCCCTGTTATATCCCAATTACGCACCAAATCGAGGAGAATGAAATGAAATTGAAAATTATCGCAACTGCAGCATTATTCCCCCTGCTCAATATTGC
This sequence comes from Sulfuriferula sp., assembly GCA_027345925.1. Classification (GTDB taxonomy): domain Bacteria; phylum Pseudomonadota; class Gammaproteobacteria; order Burkholderiales; family Sulfuriferulaceae; genus Sulfuriferula. The sequence continues at coordinate 2,205 of DAIETB010000059.1, read as the reverse complement.
TGGCACGGTTCATGCCGGCGTAACCGGCGTAATAGCGGCCGGTTACGGGGCGTCGGTAGGAGCATCGGGGATGTCCGGCAATTCGGCCACTTCAGGTAATACTGGAACAAGTTCAGGTTTGTCCGGCGGCGGACCGGCCGGATCAGGCTCATCGGGGATTTCCGGAGGCGTGGGTGTAGGCGGCGGCGTACCGGGTGCAGGCACCGGAGGCTCTGCAAGCGGATCGGTCACTAACGGAGGAAGCAATAGCGCTGGTAGCGCGGGTGCCAGTGGTGGTGCCAGTGGTGGTGCCAGTGGTGGTGCCGGTGGTGGTGCCGGTGGTGGTGCCGGTGGTGGTGCCGGTGGAGGTGCCGGTGGAGGTGCCGGTGGAGGTGCCGGTGGAGGTGCCGGTGGAGGTGCCGGTGGTGGTGCCGGTGGTGGTGCCGGCGGTATGTAACCGGATTGCCAAATCGAAGTCTGCGGCTTCCGTTCCGCGAATGCTGTTTCCGGTTTTATCGAACAGCTATCGAATGGACTTGGGTTTCGTCCCGGTTCCCGTCTATTCGATAGCAGCACGCAAAATCGCAACCGGCTTCAATCGATTCAGGGGCTGCAAACTCAAAATCCCGATCGCGGTGACGCCTGCACCGCCTCCGAACATCGCTATCACCCATAATTCCATATCGACATGATAAGGAATGCCGAACAGTCTGGATCCGGCGATCCAGCCGATCGCGCTGGCCCCGGTCGCCGCCAGCAGCCCGGACAATACACCCGCCGCAGCGAATTCGACGGCCTGAACCATGCGTAATTGCCGCCGGCTTGCGCCAAGAACGCGCCACACCGCCGTTTCCCTGGCGCGTTCGTCGCGCGTCGCCACGATAGTGGCGTACAATACCGCCAACGCCGAGGCGAGACTGAAAAGGAATACGAATTCTATCGCCTGCGCGGCCTGTTTCAATTCTGCTTCTATCGTATGCAATATCGCCGAAACATCAATCACCGTCAAATCAGGATACGCCTTGATCAAATCATTCAGCACGGCCATTCTCGCCTGCGGCAAGTAAAAACTGGTGACATAACTGGCAGGCATATTTTTTAACAATGCGGAATTAGCCACTACAAAAAAATTTACTTTAAAACTATCCCATTTGACTTTGCGCACGCTGCTAACCGGAGCGGAAACAGGCGTACCGCCGACATCGAAACTTAAGCTATCGCCTACCTTGACACGCAACCGGTCGGCTATCCCCTGTTCCAGCGAAAACTGACCGGACGGATTCGCACCCGTCCACACCTTGCCGGCCGCAAATACGGTATCGGGCGCCAAGCTATCCGCGTACGACAAATTGAATTCGCGGTTAAGCAATCGGCGAGTCTGGCTGTCCGCGTAGTCTCCGCTATTGACCTCGCGTCCGTTGATCGCCGTTAGCCGTCCCCGTATCATGGGAAAAAATTTCACCCCGTCCATTCCGTGTTGCCTGAAGAAAAGCCGCAGTCCAGCTAGCTGTTGCGGCTGAATATTGATGACAAAACGATTCGGTGCGTCGATCGGCAGCGTATCGCGCCAATCGTCGAGCAATTCGCCCCGTACTATGCTTAACAGCAACAAAGACAGCATGGCCAGCGTAAATGCCGATATCTGGACGATGCTGCTGGCGGAGCGACGGCGCAGGTTAAGCAGCCCCTGACCCCAGCCCGAACGGTTATATTCGCCCAATCGTCCGGCGACATGGATCAGCATCCAGGCCATTACCGCCGTTAGCAACATGAATCCGGCCAATCCCGCCGTTATCCATAAAGTCAGCTTGACATCGCGCACTTGCCAGAACATCAACAGCACGAGCGAAATGAACCCGGCCAGATACGTCAGTCCGCTCTGACTATTAAAAGCAGCGCTTTCCCTGCGCAGAATCTGCAAGGCCGGCACATTGCGTAAGACCATAAGGGCAGGAAAACTGAAGCCCGTCAGCAATATCATGCCGGCGATACCCGCTTGCAGAAAAGGCAGTAACGTTACCGGCGGTAAAGTCAGGTGCGTGAGGCAGGTCAGCGAAGTACTTGGCGTGCTGTTCGAGGATGCATTGAAGGGCCGGAACGAAGTGCGCCTCGAGGCCGGTCACGCGTGAGTATCCTTAAGCGGCACCGATGAGCGCCAGGCTGGACACCGCTGCGCAGTCCGCGGCCGGCCGCTGTCGGGCTACCGAGAGCAGGGCCATGTAGTAG
>DAIETB010000052.1:0-6982 GCA_027345925.1 Sulfuriferula sp. | reverse complement strand
TGCGACTGCCGCCAGTCGTTCCGCCCCTATCCCATGTCGCAGCAGGCCGGCGATCAAAGCCGTTGCCATATTGCCTGCCCCTATAAATACGATACGCATGCATTTACCTCGGCTTTATATTATACGGTTCCGCGATCCGCGGAACACGGTGCAAAAATTTGCCCTCGAACGATCAAACGGATGTCGTCCGATTTATTCTGCTACCAAATAATGCCGTACCGACACGAACTATGGTCGCTCCTTCGGCGATCGCCGCTTCCATATCGTCCGTCATACCCATAGACAGGGTATCGAGCGCCAAACCCTGCCGGTTCAGCTCGTCAAGACAGCGCCGCAATTGCGCGAACTGGGCGCGCTGCCGCGCGACATCGCCGCCGGCCTGCGCGATTCCCATCAACCCGCGTAAGCGCAGACCCGGCAACTCCCAGACTTGTCCGGCAAGCTCGGCTACGGCTTCAATGCCGATTCCGCTTTTGCTTGATTCTGCGCTGATATTGACCTGCAGGCAAACATTCAGCGGCTGGCGCTCCTGTGGTCGCGCTGCCGAAAGTCGCTGAGCTGTGATAATCCGGTCTACGCTATGAACCCAGTCGAAACAGGCCGCAATATGAGACGTTTTATTGCGTTGCAGCGGCCCGATAAAATGCCAGCAGATATCGATGTCAGCCAGAGCGCGTATTTTTTCCGTCGCTTCCTGCAGATAATTTTCTCCAAAAGCAAGCTGCCCCTGCCGAGCCAAATCGCGCACGGTTTCGGCCGGTACAGCCTTGCTCACCGCCAGCAATGACACCGCATCTGCCGCTCGCCCCGCCAATTCAGCCGCCTGTGCTATTCGTTCCCGAACCGCTTGCAATGTGCTTTTTACTATGTCCATAATGCACGAATAACAATTTTCAGGAATAATAGCAATGGAAATTTCCGAACTGCTGGCTTTTGCCGTCAAGAATAAAGCTTCCGACCTGCATCTTTCGGCAGGACTACCGCCCATGATACGCGTCCACGGCGACATACGCCGCATTAATCTGCCGGACATGAACCATCAAACCGTGCACGATATGGTATACGACATAATGAATGACGGTCAACGCAAAGTATACGAAGAAGCGTGGGAAGTGGACTTCTCGTTCGAAGTTCCGACGCTGGCCCGCTTCCGGGTAAACGCGTTCAACCAGAATCGCGGCGCCGGTGCGGTATTCCGCACCATTCCGAGCAAGGTGCTGACGCTGGAAGAACTCAATGCGCCGAAAATTTTCAAGGAAATCGCCAATCAGCCGCGCGGTATCGTGCTCGTTACCGGCCCTACCGGCTCGGGCAAATCGACGACGCTGGCAGCGATGGTCGATTATGTCAACGAAAACGAATACGGGCACATACTTACGGTCGAAGATCCGATCGAATTCGTCCACCAGAGCAAAAAATGCGTCGTCAACCAGCGTGAAGTCAGCACGCACACCATGTCGTTCTCCAATGCCCTGCGTTCGGCGCTGCGCGAAGATCCCGACGTCATCCTGGTCGGCGAGATGCGCGACCTGGAAACCATCCGCCTGGCTTTGACCGCGGCCGAAACCGGCCACCTCGTCTTCGGTACCCTGCACACCAGCTCCGCCGCCAAAACCATAGACCGGATCGTCGACGTGTTTCCGGCCGCAGAAAAAGAAATGGTACGCTCGATGCTGTCGGAATCGATACGCGCCGTCATTTCGCAGACGCTGCTTAAAACCAAGGACGGTACCGGTCGCGTGGCCGCGCACGAAATCATGGTCGGCACTCCGGCTATCCGCAATCTGATCCGCGAAAACAAGATCGCGCAAATGTATTCGTCCATACAGACGGGCCAAAACGTCGGCATGCAGACGCTGGACCAGTGCCTGCAGGATATGGTCAAACGCAACCTGGTCTCGGTCGGTGAAGCGCGCACGAAAGCCGCCAACAAAGACATGTTTTTAGGATAATTATGGACGCCCTGACGACGATACATGAATTACTGCGATTGATGCTGAGCAAACGCGCTTCGGATCTGTTTATTACCGCCGGTTTCCCTCCCGCGATCAAGGTGGACGGCAAGATTTCGCCGGTCTCCAATCAGACGCTGACGCCGTCACATACACGCGAACTGGCGCGCGGAATCATGAACGACAAACAATGGCAGGAATTCGATCTCAAACACGAGTCCAATTTCGCCATCTCGCCGCCTGAAATCGGCCGTTTCCGCGTCAATGCTTTCGTCCAGCAGGGTCGAATCGGTCTGGTGATACGGACGATCACCACGCAGATACCCAAACTCGAACAGCTCAATTTGCCGCCAGTATTATGCGATGTGGCGATGGCCAAACGCGGACTGGTGATTTTCGTCGGCGGCACGGGCTCGGGCAAATCCACGTCGCTGGCGGCAATGATCGGGTTCCGCAACGAAAATGCGCAGGATCACATCATCACGATCGAAGATCCGGTCGAATATGTGCACGATCATAAAAAATCCATCATTACCCAGCGCGAGGTCGGCGTAGACACTGAAAGCTGGTTCTCAGCGCTGAAAAACACCTTGCGGCAAGCCCCCGACGTCATCCTGATCGGCGAAGTACGCGACCGCGAAACCATGGAATACGCCATTGCATTCGCTGAAACCGGCCATCTCTGTCTGACTACGCTGCACGCCAACTCGGCCAACCAGGCACTGGACAGGATTATCAACTTCTTCCCGGAAGAACGCCGACAGCAGTTGCTGATGGATCTGTCGCTCAACCTCAAAGCCTTCATCTCACAGCGACTGATCGCTCGCAAAGGCACGTCGGGCCGGATCGCGGCAGTAGAAGTCCTGCTCAATTCGCCGCTGATTGCCGACCTGATTTTTAAAGGACAAGTCCATGAAATCAAGGAAATCATGGCGAAATCGCGTGAAATGGGGATGCAGACTTTCGACCAGTCGCTGTTCGATATTTACGAAGCGGGGCTGATCAGCTACGAAGACGCCTTGCGCAATGCCGATTCGCTCAACGATCTGCGGCTCAAAATCAAACTGCAGGGACAGGAATCGAAAGACCGCGACATCATGTCCGGCATCCACAACCTGAACATCCTGTAGTCGCAACCTGACCGCTCCGGTCTGGCTGCCGGGTCACTTGCGCGCCGATCCGGCAACGATTTTATATTCGAACAAACGGCATTCGAGCGCGCCGTTAAACAGCGGCGTACGCTTGGTCGCATTAAGCCGGATCAGCTTCGGCAATTCCATATCGGCGGAAAGAATATACGCATTCCAGCCCGCGCATTTGCGTTTCAGCCAGTCGCCGAGCTTGGGATAAAACTCCAGCAATTCCGCCTGTTCGCCGATGCGCACTCCGTACGGCGGATTGGTGACGATCACGCCGTGGTCGGCCGGGGCGGGCACTTCCAGTACGTTGCCCTGCTTGAGTTCTATCACCCGATCGAGGCCGGCCGCTTCCAGATTGACCCGAGCATCAGCCAGCGAACTGCCGAACATGTCGCGACCGAAGATGGGTTGCGGGGTCGCAGGCAATTGCGCGGCGGCAGCCGCTGCTTTAATGGGCAACCACGCGGCGCTATCGAAACGCGCGAGGTTTTCGAAACCGAAACCGCGCCCGCTGCCCGGCGCGATATTCAGCGCAATCAGCGCCGCTTCCATCAGTATCGTTCCGCTGCCACACATCGGGTCGAATAAGGGCACGCCGGGTCGCCACCCGGACAGCTTGATCATGCCTGCCGCCAGATTCTCGTTGATCGGCGCGGCTCCCGCCTGTACCCGCAAGCCGCGCTTGAACAGCGAAGCCCCCGATGTATCCAGATATAGCGTGCACACAGTCGCCGTCAGAAAAGCGTGAATACGGATACCCGGCTCTCGGATATCGACATCGGGACGCTTGCCGCAGGCGTCGCGAAACCGGTCGCACACCGCGTCCTTGATGCGCAGAGTAGCGAACTCAAGGCTCGTCAGCGGCGATTTCTGCGCCGTCATTTTGACCACGATAGTACGCTCGACGCCGAACAGCGACGGCCAGTCCAGCGACAGGGCGCCCTGATAAATATCTTCCTCGTTATCGTATTCGCCGCCGCCGATCCGCCACAGCACGCGACTGGCGAGGCGCGAGTGCAAATTGACCCGGTAGCATAATTCGAATTCGCCGGAAAACGCCACGCCTCCGTAAGTCGGCGCCAGACTCTCCGCGCCCTGCGCACGCAATTCGTCCGCCAGTAAAGCCTCCAGTCCGCGGGGGCAGGTGGCGAAAAATTTCTCTGATTTTGTGCTCATGCAAACTCCGGTTTCACTACGACAAGTATTACGACTACGAATAAAATCAATACCGGCAATTCATTAAACCAGCGATAAAATACGTGACTATAGGCATTTTTATCCTGTGCGAACAGGGCGACCAGATGGCCGCAATACAGATGATAGGCGACCAGCACCGCAACCAGCGCCAGCTTGATATCGAGCCAGATGCCGGCATAACCGTAACCGAGCCAGAGCCAGCTGCCGAACAGCAGCGCCAGTACGCCCAACGGGGTCATAAAGCGGTACAATTTACGTTCCATCAACTTGAATTGCGCGATGGTTGCGGCATCGCGCACCATCGCATGATTCACAAACAATCGCGGCAAATAAAACAATCCGGCAAACCAGCTCACCACAAAAATGATATGCAATGCCTTAATCCACAACACTATCCCACCTCCGCATGATTAAACGATTTATGGATCATCCCTGGCGCAGGAAACTGACGCCCTCTCCACTCACCCTGATTTTACTGGGATTGATCGTGTATTTCTGGTTTCGTCCGCCGGCATGGATCAGCGACGAGCATCGTCCGGTCGCCAATGTCGCGGTGCAATTAAACGACGGGCATACCGTTCGCCTCGCCTCGCTGCGCGGCAAAGTAGTCGTCGTGTCGTTCTGGGCGACCTGGTGTCCGTATTGCCGTCACGAACTCCCGTCCCTGCAGTCATTCTACAGCGACTGGCGCGGTAAGGGCGTACAGGTTCTGGCATTATCCATCGAAGACGATCCGACGCCGGTAGCGCAATTCATGCGGAAAAACGCATACACCTTTCCGGCCGGACTGGCCGACGCTACGGTACAACAGGCATTCGGCGGCATCAAAAGAGTCCCGGTATCGTTCATTATCGATAAACGCGGTGCGATCCGCTACAAAATCAGCGGACAGATTTATTACGGACGGTTGAGCAAACTGGTTACCCCTCTGCTGCAGGAATAAGCGCTGCGAGATTCTCCCGATAAGCGCTCATTTCGAGCTTGTAATGGATATAATCCATTTCCAGACTGCGATAGCCCAAACGGGTAATTATGGCGGAAATCTGGCCCCGCTGGTGCGCCAGATAGGTCATCATATGCGTCAGCACATCCCGCACCCATAGACTCTGCGTCGAATCGGGGGTCGAAGGATAACTTACCTGCCGTTCAAAAAACGCATCGTCGCAATGTTCCAGCCAGAGCTGTAAAATACGGGCCTGTTCCTGCGTGATCTCGATCAGGCGGTTCCAGTCGGAAACTCCGCCGGGCTGCGTTGCCGCATCGTTTCCCACGCACAATCGCGCAAACCAGATACGGCTCTCCGCCAGCATTTGTTCCACCGTACCGTAAATGCTGCCGTGAGACAGTCCTTGCATGCTGCTCAGCAATTCGGCGTCCAGCGCCCCCAGTGCGGCAAACAGTCGGTCGTTTGCCCATAGTTGATAATCGGCCTGCACCGTAAAATAGCTTTTCCAGGAATACGGAAGGCTACTTTTCATGTCTGGCTGTCCTCTTTACTCAAGCGCCGTTGCAATTTAGCAAAATCCGGATCGCCTATGGTCTGCTCGACGATGTGACCGTCCGGCGCAATCAGAAACGAGGTCGGCGTGAGCTTGATGTCGCCGAAAGCATGAGCGATGGCGCCGCTGCTATCGTATACGACCGGAAAGGGTAATTTGCGGTCGGCAGCAAACCGTCGGATCTGCTCCGCATCGTCGTAATTCATGGCGACCGCCAGCAAGTCGAATCCCTGGGCATGATTACGTTCGTAAAGCTCGACCAGTTTAGGCATTTCCTCTACGCAACCGGGACAACTGGTCGCCCAGAAATCGATCAGCACGGTCCGTCCGTGCAACTGGCTCAGGTTTATCGACTTTCCACTCAAATCGGTCAACGTAACCGCAGGCGCGGAATTTTTTTGCGTCAAGCCGAAATACAAGGCCACAATCAGTATTATGCCGAGCGCGGCGAACAAAAATGTCCTATGATATTGTCTCTTCTCCATACATTAACCCTCAAGGAATTCAGCATGCGCAGAATTGTCATCCTTTTTGCGACGCTTGTCATCAGTATCGGCAGTTATGCAGGAACTTTAAATAATATTAGCAACGCCCAGGCCGATCAAGGGTTGAAACAGGCGCTCGAACAAGGAGCAACCGCTGCCGTCACCCAATTAAGCCAACCGAACGGTTTCCTCGATAACCCCGAGGTAAAAATCCCCTTGCCGCCAAAAATGCAGAAACTGGCGAGCATTATGCGTACTTTCGGACAGGGGCAAGCCTTCGACCAGCTCGATGTCACCATCAACCGGGCAGCCGCTGCCTCGGTGCCTGCCGCCAAAAAGCTGCTGATCGATGCCGTCAGGCAAATGAGCCTGTCGGATGCCAAACAAATATTAACCGGCGGCAATACGGCAGGCACGGAATATTTCCGGCAACATTCAGAAGCGCAATTGCAGCAAACCTTTTTGCCGATAGTCAGCAGTTATACCGATAAACTGGGCCTTGCCCAGCAATACGATCGCCTGGCCGGACAGGCCGCGCAATTCGGCCTGGTCAGCCGGCAGGACTCCAGTATAGAAAGCTACGTAACACAAAAAACGCTGGATGCCTTGTATCGGATCATCGGCGATCAGGAACAAGCCTTGCGCGCCGATCCGATAGGCTACACCAGCCATATTGCCAGCCAGTACGGTCGCAGCTTGCTGCAACGCGT
>DAIETB010000048.1:0-20520 GCA_027345925.1 Sulfuriferula sp. | reverse complement strand
GCACGCCTGCTCGCCTGCCGCCGGCCCGAGCAGAGTAACGCCGTCCGCGGCCAGTTGCCGCGCATTGCGCCGGGTTGCCGGATGATTCCACATCTGCTGGTTCATGGCAGGTGCGATCAACAGCGGACACGACCGCGCCAGACACAAGGTCGACAACATGTCATCGGCCAGACCGTGCGCCAGTTTAGCCATGAAATCGGCGCTGGCCGGCGCGACAATCGCCAGCTCGCATTCGCGCACGAGCGCGATATGCGCCATCCCGTCGCCGTCGGCATCGTCCCACAAATCGGTGTACACGCGCCGACCGGAAAGCGCCTGAAACGTCTTGGCGGCAACGAACTGCGTCGCTGCGGCCGTCATCGCCACTTGCACCCGGGCGCCGGCCTTCACCAGCAGACGCGTCAACTCGGCCGCTTTGTAAGCGGCGATACCGCCGGTGACTCCCAGCAAAATGCGTTTATCGTGTAATTCCGGCATGATCAAGCGTGAGTAAAACTAGCATTCTACCGCAGAATCCGTTGATTTTATGCGACCAAACAGTCAATCGACTTTCCGTACCTGCCGAACGATCCGACAATTCCCGCTTTAATTTTGAGCAAATCCGGAAAACATCGCTTAGCCCGTCGAACGTTCGACCCGACACATTCATTTTTACCGGAGTAACGCGGTGTCGTGTCAGATCCCGCATTCCTGCATTTCAATCAACAACTGTTGGATTGTGAGATCTGAGCCTAGTGCTCCTCTGGTGCTCCTTAAGTTACGACTTCGAGATATTCGACTATGCTATCATTTTGCAGCAGCATGATATCCGACCACGGTTTTACATCGAATTGCAGCTCGTTCAAAGATCGTCTCTGCCTCCGCTCCTTACAATATTCCTCAATAGTGATGTAGTTGGTCAGGTGCTCGGTCTCTTGGCTTACGCGCGCCAGGTTGGCGTGGGTTATGTTGAATAGTGCGCGCATTACTTTGAAAGCGACGCGCGGGTGGTCGTCGAGTATTTTTTGCAAATCTTCCGGTGTAAGGGTATAGACAGTCGTCGCACCGACAGAGCGTAGCGTCGCTCTGCGCGGGGTATTTTTGACGAAAGCGCGGGTGCCTGCGCATTCGCCGGCTTTCATGGTGTAGACCCGCTTTTCTTCGCCTTGTGCGTTCAGGCTGGTGACAATGAGCTGACCATCGGCGAGCATGAACAGGGAGCGGTAAATATCGCCTTCCTTGACCAGAAACTCGCCATCCTGAAAATGCCGTACATCCATGCGTGCGGCCAGTTGAACAGCTTCTTCCTCGGTCAGCTCGCTTCCCAATGCCGAATTGCGAACAATTTTGTAATCGGTAACATCGCTCATCGTTCAATCTCCTTGTTTAAAGTATTCATTGCGCAATATGATACCGCATAATCATGGTTGTAATGTTGCCGGTATCCTGCTTAAAGCCCCGCAAGCTTGTGCCGCTCAACCTGCAGGAGACATCAGGTATAAGTGGCAAATCAGGCAAATTTTTCCTGCAAATAGCGGATGATTTCGGAAGACTCGTACATCCACTGCACGCCTCCTTGCTTATCGGTAATTTTTAAGCACGGCACTTTAACCCGGCCGCCGCCCTGCAACAAAGCTTCGCGGTGTTGCGGAGTTTTTTGTGCATCCAGGAGCGTGACCGGTAGCGACAAACGGCTCAGCTCTCGCCGGACTTTGATGCAGAAGGGGCAGGTGTTAAATTGATAGAGCGCCAGATTTTTGCATTGCCGATCGACGAGTTGTTGCGCTTCCGGCTGCCGGACGATGCCCTTGGGCGTGGTCATTTTTTCCCAGAGCAGCATGAACGGAGTCATCACTATCCTGAGTGTTTTGAAGAACATTTTAAAAAACCATTTCATTTGAATTCTCGCGATATCGATTTATTGGAAAAGTAGCCCAGTGTAACGGTTTCGGGAAGCTACGCAAATCGTGAGGGCAGAATTTGTCGGCTTTGGGCGCACTATCGCTGCCAAAACACGCCGCGGTTATAAAGCCGCACTCTACCGCAGCAATCATCTCGTCATAAATCTAATGTATACAATAAATTTATTGTGTACACAAAAGAGAATTATCGTGGCGATTAGCGACTGGCCTGAATACGAACGCCCGCGCGAGAAATTATTGACGCGCGGTGCTGCCGCATTGAGCGATGCGGAATTGCTGGCGATTTTCCTGCGCACCGGCATACCGGGCAAGAGCGCGGTGGATATGGCGCGCGATCTGATCGCCGAATTCAGAAGCCTGACGCGACTGTTTGCGGCGAGCCATGCCGAATTTTGCGCGTTCCCCGGGCTAGGCGACGCCAAGTACGCGCAGCTCCAGGCTGTGCTGGAAATGGCGCGTCGCGCGCTGGCCGAGCAGATGCAGCAGGCCGACGCGCTGAATTCTCCGGCCGCGGTGCGCAATTATTTGCGTCTCGCGCTGGCGGGACGGCAGCATGAGGTATTTTGCGGGGTGTTTCTGGACAGCCAGAATCGGGTGCTGGCGGTCGAGGAATTGTTTCATGGCACGCTTACGCAGGCCAGCGTGTACCCCCGCGAAGTCGTCAAACGCGCGCTGGCGCATAATGCCGCCGGACTGATTCTGGCGCATAATCATCCTTCGGGCGTGGCGGAACCGAGTCGCGCCGACGAAAGCCTGACGTCCACGCTCAAATCCGCGCTGGCGCTGGTCGATATCCGGGTCCTGGATCACTTCATCGTCGGCAACGACACGATCACTTCTTTTGCCGAGCGCGGCCTGTTATAAGATAAGTCTCTATTATTGAATTTGTCGTATGGAAACTTGACTTTGCTCGACTAAACATGATATAAATCGCCCTTTTCCGAATTTCGTGGGAGGTCGTTATGGCCCGTGTATGTCAAATTACCGGCAAGTCGCCAATGTCTGGGAACAATGTTTCCCACGCCAACAATAAAACCAAGCGCCGTTTCCTGCCTAACCTGCAATCGCGCCGGTTCTGGCTGGAAAATGAAAATCGCTTTATCCGCCTGCGCGTCAGCACCGCAGCGTTGCGCACTATCGACAAAAAAGGCATTGAGGTCGTGCTGGAAGAAATGATCGCCAAAGGCGAGAAAATTTAAGGAATAGACATGGCTAGCAAAATTCGCGAAAAAATCAAGCTGGAATCTACAGCCGGAACGGGACACTTCTACACGACCAGCAAAAACAAGCGTACTACGCCTGAAAAGCTGGAGTTTATGAAATTCGACCCCAAAGCCAGAAAGCATGTTCTCTACAAAGAACTCAAGCTGAAGTAACCGAGGCATTTGCCTGCTGTATCATTACAGCCGGGCAAAAGCTGTTCTTAGCACCCCGCCATTTCCCTGCTCGCTCTTTCGAACATTTTCACCCGGGCTATTACCTTACTGCTGGTTTAGCTGCCGGGGCTAATACCGCTTCCGATTGTGGCAACCTGACCTATTTGCAAAATTCAGGTTGCCATTTTAGAATGAATTGTCATAATTGCATCATCCGGTAATCGTCTCTTCTTTCTCGCCAGCAACCGGGAAACAGTATTCAACGTACAAAAGCGGCGGTGAACTCAATACTAAGGAGGACGGCATGCCTATTTTTCATCACTATTCGTATCGCCTGCTTTTCCTTTGAACCTGGTTTCACTTTAGAAAATTCGGTGACATCCGATGCCATTGGATGACAGGATATTATTACTCTGCCTTGTCATAGTTTCGGCTGCGATGGCGCTGAGCATTTATATCGTGTTGCAGCCCCGCGAACGTAACGGGTTAAGCAAGTGGGCGATTGCCTTAACTCTGGAATCTGCTGCATGGCTGTTATTTGCGATGCACGGCATTACATCGCTGACCGTCTCGGTCATATTCGCCAATTTTCTTCTATCCGCCGCGCAAGCGCTTAAGCTTGCGGCGATCTACGAATACAGGGGACTAAAACTGCCTCGATGGCAATGGGTGTTACCGATATTCGGGAATCTTCTGGTTTTTATCGTTTTGCTTCATCGCCATCTTCACGAACAGATGATTGCCGGAAGTTTTATTTACTCGATACAGATGCTTTTGATACTCGTAGCGCTCGGTCGCGATACCGATTCCCGGGTCGGCCGGGCATGGAATTTACTGTTCAGTTCGACCTTGCTGATACTGACCATCTATCTGCTTCGCGCATTCAACATATTGTCCAGCCAGCAATTTTTTGCTTCGCTACCTATTTCAATCACTCCGCATTCGATACTGCTTATCGTTCTTTTGTCCGTAATCGGTTTATGCATTACCGAATCGATGGGTTTCGTCCTGATGATCAAACAGCGTTCCGACCGCGAGATACTCTCCCTGGCCATGACCGACTCGCTGACCGGCATTTTTAACCGGCGCGCATTTATGGCCAACGCCGATAAAGAATGCTCCTCTGCGCAACGCAATGGATTGCCGCTGGCATTATTGATGATAGACGTTGATCATTTCAAAAAAATCAACGATCGATACGGCCACCCGACCGGCGATGAGGTATTGGCAGAAATTGCCCGCATCCTCACTACGCGCTTGCGCAAGGAAGACACCATAGGACGCTACGGAGGAGAAGAGTTTTGCATCCTGCTACCGGGTACCGACGAAAATGGCGCTTTGGCGATAGGTGAAAACTTGAGGCAGGCAATTTCGGCAACACCTTTAACCAAGGGAAAAACGCCCATATTCGCTACCGTCAGCATAGGAATAACTGTGCAACCGCCTATCGACTCATTGGATTCACCCGATTTTACAAAACTGCTCGCCGCCGCAGATACGGCGCTGTATCAAGCAAAAGGTGACGGTCGCAATCGAGTCGTGCTCGTCAACAGCTTACGCACCAGACGATTTCAACCCGAGCTTTAATTTAACGACGAACTTAATGTATCAGCCAGAACGTCGCGCATGCCCATAATATTACCGCTCCAAGCAAATGCGGATCGCGCACCACATCGTGCGACGGATCGCCTCCACCTCCTTGCCGGTGCAACAAATAAATATAGCGAAATACGCCGTACATTACGAACGGCACAGTATAAATCAGGTTCGGAGTGCCATGCACTCGTATCGTATCCGAGCTCATCGTATACAGACTATAGCTCATGATCACGCCCGTTGCCGTAATCCCTATCATCTTGTCGAGCAGTACCGGACTATAATATGCCAGCACTTTACGATGAGCGGCCTTGTCCACCGTCAATTCGATCATCTCGGCCCGGCGTTTGGCAAAACCTAAAAACAGCGTCACCATCAAGCCGCATAATAACAACCATTGCGACGGAGGTATGCCCACGCCCAGCGTCCCGGCCAGGATTCTCAGCATGAAACCGGCCGCGATAATAAAAACATCGAGGATGACAATATGCTTCAAATACACCGAATATGCCAGATTCATTACCGCGTACGCCACAATGATAGCCAGAACCGCGTACGAGACCGAACTTGCCAGACCGACAGCGCATACCGCGAGTATCAATGCGAACAATCCGGCAGTAGTCATTCTTATTTGCTGCGCCGCCAAAGGACGCAAGCATTTTACCGGATGCAGGCGGTCACGCTCGCAATCGGCCATATCGTTTACCACATAAATCGCACTGGAAATCAGCGAAAACGCTATTGCAGCGACTACCACGCGATACACCAGAAATTCGTCATGCCATGCGTGGCCGAAAATCAACCCGGTAAACACGAAACCGTTTTTCAGCCATTGGTGCGGTCGCATCAGCCGCCATAAATTCAGTATAACTTTCATCGATTCGGGCTTTCTGTAAACAGCGTCTCCTTTCTCCCGCCGCAAAAAACGTTCAGAGAAAGCAGTCTGGAAAATTCAGGAATACGGATCAAATAATCGCCTGATCATGTTGCAGCCGGCATTTGTCTGTAAAAGGCATAATCCGCCCAGGCCAGCAATTCCCGATCGCCTTTGCTGTCGCCGTAGGCGTACAGTGTATACGTTTCGCGCGCCCCCAATATATCGTTCAGCCGGCGCACTTTTTCCGCGCCATAACAATTCCTGCCCAGCAATTCGCCGGTATACATTCCGTTATCGCTCGCCAGCCGAGAACCGACGACTTCGAGACCGCCGGTTGCTTCGGCCCACGGTCGCAGATAGCATTCCAGCGAGGCGCTGACGATTACGCAACGATGCCCCTGTTGCTGATGCCAGCGCAAGCGAGTCAAGGCAGCGGGGCGCACGAAGTGAGGCAATCTGGCCGCCGCAAAATCCCGCGCCATCCGATCCACATCGTCCACATCATTGCCGCGCAAAAACTGCGTCAGCAAGCGGTTTTTAACGGCGTGATTATTGATTATGCCAAGCAGATAGGCCAACAGACCGGGCGACAGCGTCAACATCTGCCGCAGATAACGCCCTCTGCCAGCCATCATTTGCAAAAACGGCAAGAACGTATCGCGTCGGGTAATGGTACCGTCAAAATCGAAAGCGGCTACGACATCCCGACTCATAGCTTCAGCCGCTTGAATACCGCTTCCGGGATCAGCTTGATAACCAGCATAATATACCGCCAGAAACCCGGCACATAAATCACGTCTGCAGATTTATGCAAGGCCGCGACGATCTGTTTGCCGACGTATTGCGGCGACGCCACCAGAAACAAACCCGGCATGCCGTAAGTCATCGCCGTGTCGACAAAGCCCGGTTTTACCGTAATGACGCGGACGCCGCTGCCGTACAGTCGATTGCGCAAACCTTGCAGATACAAGGCTAAACCGCCTTTTGCCGCGCCGTAGGTATAATTGCTCTGGCGGCCTCGGTCACCGGCTACGGAACCGATACCGATAATAAATCCCTGTTCACGCGCTTCGAGGTAATTGGCGCAATGGCTTAGTATGGAAGCGGCTGCGGTAAAATTTACCAGAATTACCTCCGCTCCGGCATCAAAATCACGCGCTGCCTGCTGATCGCCCAGATAGCCCATCGCCAGCACGACACCGTCGATTTCTCCCATGCTGCTGATTGCCTGGGCAAAAAACCGGGCATGATCGCCCAGAGATTCTGCAGCAAATATTCCCCAGCCGGCCTTGATCCG
Organism: Sulfuriferula sp.; assembly: GCA_027345925.1. Classification (GTDB taxonomy): domain Bacteria; phylum Pseudomonadota; class Gammaproteobacteria; order Burkholderiales; family Sulfuriferulaceae; genus Sulfuriferula. The sequence continues at coordinate 13,473 of DAIETB010000048.1, read as the reverse complement.
ATAGCGTATCGTCAAATCCGCAGCGATCCGCGTCAACTCTTCGGCATCGCGACCGGCGAGATACAAATCATGACCCTGCTGCGCAAATTCGGCCGCGGTGGCCCGTGCAATCGCGGAGGTCGCACCGAGGATGAGCACAATCTTACGCATCTCCCAACCCCAGGCGGCGCGACAGGCTGGATTCAAACCGATGCGCGGGATCGACCGCCTGCTTTATCAGTTGCCAGTCCCGATAGCGCGGATACATGGCGCGAAACGTTTGCGCGGTCAGCACTGCATCCTTGGCAAGATAAACCCGACCGCCGTGTTCGAGGACGATACGATCCAGCATCCGCAGCAAATCGAATACGCCGCGGTCGCGCACAGGAATATCCAGCGCCAGCGTATAGCCAGCCAGCGGAAACGAAAGCAGCGCAGAATTCTGGACGCCGAGCCGCTTCAATACTGCCAGGAACGAAGCCCGTCTGCTTTGCGACAAGGCCTGCAGCAACGCGGTCACGGCGGTCAGCGCGCCCGCTTCGGGAACGACGCACTGATATTGCACAAAACCGCGTTTGCCGTACAGCCTGTTCCAGTCGGCAATACGGTCCAGCGGATAAAAATAATGCTGATAGTGAGCGAAATAAGGCTTGGTTTTACGTCCTTGCCGACGATAATATACGGCGTTGAATAGCTGTACCGTCACCGGATTCAACGCTGCCGCCGGTAAATCGAAAGGCACTGAACGGGTTCTTCCGGACACAGCGGCGACTGACAGGTCAGCAGGCAAATCTTCGCGGGCTGCGTGATGCCCCCGCATCAATACACTGCGACCCAGCTGTTTTCCGGCCGCCAGACAATCGATCCACGCTACGCTGTACTGATCGTCCAGGGCCGGATCGGCAAAGAGCGCAAACGTCTCCGCCAGATTTTTCGCGGCATGGTGCTGCACCTGCAAATAGCTGCTGCCTATGCGCCTCAGCTTCAGGCTGATTTCGCCGACTATCCCGGTCAGGCCCATTCCGCCTATGGTCGCCCAGAACAGGGCCTGATTTTTAGTCGCGGAACACGTTACTCTACTCTCATCTGCCAGTATCAATTCCAGTTCCAGAATATGCTGGCCGAACGTGCCGTCGTGATGATGGTTTTTACCGTGCACGTCGGCGGCGACGCATCCGCCCAGCGACGCCCATTGCGTACCGGGTGTCACCGGCAGAAACCAGCCGTGCGGAGTTATCGCCGCCAGCACCTCGGCCAGCGTTACGCCGGCCTCGGCGCGTAAAATTCCGGCAACGGCATCGAAAGCCAGCAAACGATTGACGCGTTCGGTCAAAATGACGCGTTTACCGAGAGCGGCATCGCCGTAACTGCGTCCCTGTCCGCGGGCTATCTGCCGTTCGGCAGTAACCTTCATATCCCGATAGCGTTCCGGCCGCACCGATTCGCATTGTTCTACCGGAAACCGGCCCCAGCCGGACAAGGCGCTTTTTAATACGCCTGATTGATTACCCACGAGCGCTCATATTTTCTATTTTCATCATTCTAATCCATCAATTCGGCTTGCCAAGCCCGGATTCAACGCGGACAACTCGCCGGGTAAAAATACTTGTCGCAGAAATAACAGGAAGCATGCGGCAAAAACGCCGGTATCCGATAATAACGGTCGCGGATTTGCGCCAGTATTCCGGCGCGGTATGCCGGATAATTAAAATCGTAGCCTAAAGTCAAATACAGCCCGGCACCTCGCACGACCAGTTTGCGCACCTCGACTTTGGCAAAATATGGCGTGTATTTTTGCAGTACCGGTGGCGATTTATCGATAGTCAGTATATTACGTCCCGCCATTTGCCGATAGTCGGTAATCATGTCGTCCTGCCGCGCATGTCGGGAACCGGCACCGAACACGAAAAATTCCTTGCCGGAAAATCGTTTTTCCTCATGATAGGACAAAACCGCCGAAGAAGAATAACCGTCGGTCGCCATTAAAAAATCGGGCGCGTAAGGCTGCAGTTTCGTCAGGACATCGTCCGTATGCATCAGCAGCACATATCCGCCATACAATTTTCCATGCCCCCATAACGATGCCGGCGCAGCGAGCAAAGCCGCCACGACCAGCAAATGCAGCGCGCTGAACCAGCCCATGAACCGGGCTGTTTTTATCAGTTGCGCGACCGACAGACGCTGCGCCAGCAGCAGATAAAGAAAAGGGTAAAAAGCCAGTACCCAATGCAGCCCTATCGTTTTTCTGAACGACAGCAGCAGAAAAAACAGCAGCGGCAATGCGAACACACAGGCATACAGACGGAACGACATATCGGCAGGCGCTTTGACGGCGTTACGTTGCCGCCACCAGTAATAAATAATGGGCGGCGTTATCAGATAGAAGGTAGTGCCGACGTAGAGCAGCACGTTATGCCAGGAAAAGCGGGCACCGGTATTGCGGTTGTACAGATTAAACAGAATATTGTCCCAGCAGTGCGTGTAATTCCAGTACACATTCACTGCGACAAAAGGCGCCGTCGCTCCAAGCATGATCGCAAAATTACCCCAGCGGCGCTTGCCTGACAAGGCGAACATGAAAAACGCCAGATACGCCAGTCCGAGCAGGACGGCGAAATATTTGGACAGGAATGCGAGCCCCATCCCGGCGCCCGCTAGCGCGTACCACCACCGGCTATCGCGTTCCAATGCTCGAACCAGCGCGTATACGGACAGGAAAACAAACAGGATCAAAGGTGTATCGGTTGTTATCAATACGTCCAGAATATTGACCGGAGAGAGCAGAAATATGCCTGCCGCCCATGCCGCACGCTCCGTACCGTAAGGGACCAGCAAACGATAAATCAGCACGCCGATGAATGTCGAAAACAGGACTGCAGGCAGCCGCATCAGCAATTCGCCGTCGCCCAGGAAGCGAAGCAGATACAGCATCCAGCCAACCATGGGCGGATGATCGTAATAACCGAAATCCAGATGTTTCGCCCATACGATAAAATATGCTTCATCGCCGGACATGGGAAGGAAATACGCCAGTACCAGCTTGATCAGCAAGGTGACGGCGAGAATACGTATAAAGGACTTGCTAGCGTTCATTAAGAGATCTTTGCACGGAATAGCGCTGTTCGGAGCAGGCGCAAACGAAAATTTCGTCTAACCAAGGAAATTGGCCTCAAGCCTGGCGCATTCGAGCATTTTTAAAAGGAATATGCACCGCCGCGGCAGTCGCGTCCGGTTCTCATTATATAATTTTACCTCAACCGGTTCTATCCATTCGGGTAGAATAAGCTTTTTAGCCAATTTACGGAGTCGTCATGAGCGAACAGGAAGTTCAGGCAGTTTTTGCCATAGAAAAATTATACGTTAAAGATCTTTCGGTAGAAGTGCCGAACGCACCGCAAATTTTTCTGGAGCGTGAAACGCCGGAAATTGGCGTGCAGCTGACGACCTTAAGCAGTTCCATCGCCGACGATGTCTATGAAATCGTGCTGACGGCCACGATTACCGCCAAAACTGGCGAAACCACCATGTTTCTGGTCGAAGTCGCCCAAGCGGGCATTTTCCGCATCGCCCAAATCCCTTCCGATCAGCTCGAAGCGGTGCTTGGCATAGGTTGTCCCAACATCGTTTTTCCATACCTGCGCGAAACGGTTTCGGATCTGGTCAGTCGTGCCGGATTCCCTCCGGTCATCCTGAATCCGGTCAACTTCGAAGCGCTGTATTTACAACAGAAACAAAATTCCACTAACGGCACGACTACGCATTAAGTCCGATATACATGCTCCGCAACGCATTCATATTTTTGCTCCTGCTCATTGCCATTCCTGCACTGGCGGCAGATTTTCGTTCCGCAACGGGACCGGCAACGATACTTTACGACGCGCCATCGACCGCAGCAAAACCGCTGTTTGTCATTAATCGGGGCTATCCCCTGGAAGTCCTGGTCAATCTTGCCGGCTGGGCAAAGATCCGCGACAGCGGCGGCATCGTAGCGTGGGTACAGCAATCGCAACTTGGTACCGAACGAACGGTCGTAGTGCGCAGCGCATCCGACATCCTTGCGCAGCCGAAGGACCGCGCCGCGGTAACCGCGCATGTTGCAGCCGGGGTCATCCTGATCTGGCTGCAAACGCTACCGGGCAATTGGGTCGAGGTGCGCCTGCCGGATCAGAATACCGGCTACATCAAACTGGATAAGGTCTGGGGCGCATGAAGATCGCAATCCTCGGCGCCGGCGCATGGGGTACGGCACTGGCCGTGCATTTTTGCGCCCTGCACGAGGTAACCCTGTGGGCGCGCAATTCGAATCAGATCGCAGCAATGGCGGCACAAGGCATGAACAGCCGTTATTTGCCGGAGATCGAATTACCACCTTCATTGTCCCTGAGCAGCAATCTCGAGGCAACTGCCGCGTGGGCGGACGCGATTGTAGTCAGTACGCCCAGCGGCGCATTTCGCGGCCTTCTGGAAACGATAGCTCCCGTAATACCGGAGACCCCGGTAATCTGGGCGTGCAAAGGATTCGAGGCCGGCAGCATGAAGCTACCGCATCAGGTTGCGACAGAATCATTACTGGAATCCACGCCTCGCGGCGTACTTTCCGGTCCGAGCTTCGCCAGGGAAGTCGCGGCCGGATTGCCCACCGCATTGACTCTGGCAAGCCGGGACGCACGCATTCTGGCACTGGCCGCGCAACTGCATAATCATCATTTACGCGTATACACCAGTACCGATGTCGTCGGCGTGGAATTGGGTGGCGCGCTGAAAAACGTCATCGCTATCGCCGCCGGCATCTCCGACGGCCTGCATTTCGGCTACAACGCCCGAGCAGCCCTGATTTCACGCAGCCTGGCCGAAATGATCAGACTAGGCCAACAGCTCGGAGGCGAAGCAGAAACCTTCATGGGTCTGACCGGCATGGGCGATCTCATCCTGACCGCGACCAGCGATTTGTCGCGTAATCGCCAGGTCGGATTGAAACTGGCGACAGGGATGAAGCTGACGGCTATATTGCAAGAACTCGGGCATATCGCCGAAGGCGTCACCACTGCGCGGGAAATCGATAAGCTGGCGCGCGAAAAAGGCGTGGACATGCCGGTCGTTCACGCCGTATACCAAATCCTGTATCAGGATATAGCGCCCGAGATCGCAGTTCAAACCCTGCTCAGCCGGGAACCTAAAGCCGAGCAGACTCGGTAAGTCCGCTCCCGACAGCTAACAATCTGGCGCGGCACTCCGCCCGGAATCGAATATTTACGATCAAGACGATCGTTTATCGGGATGATCCGGTTTCCACAATCTTTTGCGTCTCGGCCGATATTTTTCGGGCGTGTTCATCGTCCGCGTCCAGATCGAGATTGGACTCGGGCATAAGTATGCCGCGCTGAACAGCAGGCCTCTCATGGATTGCCGCCAGCCAGCGCTGCAAATGCGGAAATCCGGCTACCGGCACGCCCGACCACCGGTGTGTACGCACCCATGCCCAATTGGCGATATCGGCAATCGAATAATCCCCCGCCAGATATTCATGACTCTGCAGATGGCCGTCGAGCACCCGGAACAGACGCGTGCATTCTCCCTGGTAACGGTCGATGGCCGGCTGGATTTTTTCAGGGAAGTAACGATAGAACACATTGGCCTGTCCCATCATCGGGCCGATTCCGCCCATCTGGAACATCAGCCATTGCATGACGCGCGAACGGCCTTTCGTATCACCGGGCATCAATTTTCCCGTCTTTTCAGCGAGATAGACCAATATCGCACCCGATTCGAATACCGCAAAATTATCGGCATCGCGGTCGATAATCGCCGGGATTCGGCCGTTGGGATTGATCGCCAGAAATTCAGGCCGTTTTTGTTCCAGCTTGCTCAAATCCAGCACGCGTAACTCATACGCAAGCCCCAACTCTTCGAGCGCAATGGAAACCTTGTGACCATTCGGCGTAGCGGCGGTAAATAATTCGATCATAGGGTCAACTCCGTTTCAACAATTTATTCAGGTTAGCGTACTGTACGATTCCGCATGGTTTTATATTAATCCAATGCGTAAAATTAGTAACCCTAGTTCCGCTTTCAATTTTCTATCGCTAATTATGTCCGATAGCAAAATTCAGCATACGGCCATCCAGTTATCCAGGAGTAAATTCATGACACGAAGCAAAGCCTACGCCGCTCAAAATCCCGAAAGCCCTCTGGCCCCGACCGAAATCGAACGCCGCGATCCAGGGCCCGACGATGTACAGATAGACATTCTGTATTGCGGCGTCTGCCACTCGGACTTGCATACGGCCCGCAACGAGTGGGCGAATACGTTGTATCCTTCCGTCCCGGGCCATGAAATCGTCGGCCGGATCGTGGCAGTGGGCGAGAAAGTACGCGATTTCAAGGTTGGCGATCTGGCCGGCGAGGGCTGCATGGTCGACAGTTGTGGCCATTGCCAGCCGTGCGGACACGGGGAAGAGCAATATTGCGAAAACGGTTTTACCGGAACGTATAACGGCCCGCTGTTCGGTGGCGAAAACACCTATGGCGGCTATTCGCAGACCATCGTCGTCAAGCAATCTTTCGTATTGCGTATACGGCATGACGAGCGTCAGTTGGCGAATGTCGCGCCGCTGTTGTGCGCCGGTATCACGACATACTCGCCGCTGCGGCACTGGAAGGCCGGTCCCGGCAAAAAAATAGGCATCGTAGGACTCGGCGGACTCGGTCATATGGCGGTCAAAATCGCGCACGCGATGGGAGCGCATGTCGTGCTCTTTACCACTTCCGCGAGCAAAATCGAAGACGGCAAGCAATTGGGCGCCGACGAAGTCTGCATTTCGACCGACCCTAAGCAAATGGAACAATACGCCAACCAGCTCGATTTCATACTCAACACCGTCGCCGCGCCGCATAATCTGGATGCCTATCTGCAACTACTCAAGCACGACGGAACGATGACGCTGGTAGGTGCGCCGGCTGAGCCGCATCCCTCCCCCTCTGTATTCAATCTCATTCTGAAACGCCGTCAACTGGCAGGCTCACTCATCGGCGGCATACGCGAAACCCAGGAAATGCTCGATTTTTGCGCCAAGCATAATCTGGTGGCGGACATCGAACTCATCGATATGGACTATATCAACACGGCTTACGAACGCATGCTCAAGAGCGATGTGAAATACCGCTTCGTTATTAAAATGGCGAGCTTATAAAAGCTGCGGGCAAATTCATCGCAACGGAAAATGGATTGCCTGCCGATGAGCAGGCAATCAATCGAAAAGGACTAATCGTATGAAAATGCAGGATCTTACCGGCAAGATCGCGTTGATTACCGGCGCTTCGAGCGGTATCGGGGAAGCGGCCGCCCGACTGTTGGCGGAGGAAGGCGTACACGTTGTCCTGGCTGCCCGCCGCCGCGAGCAACTGCTTGCCCTCAGCCGCGAACTGGGAAATGCCGCTACGATCATCGAAACCGACGTCACCAGCAAACCCCAAGTGACTGCCCTGTTCGATCAAGTACGCGAGCGCTTCGGCGGTCTTGATCTGCTATTCAATAATGCGGGTCTGGGCATCAACGCCAAATTCGAAATCAGCAATCCCGAAGACTGGCGGCAGATGATCGACGTCAATCTGTATGGCGTACTGCATTGTACGCAGGCCGCAATTCCACTGCTGCGCGGACGTCCGGGCGCCATGATCAGCTCGGTCTCCAGCGTGGGCGGGCGGTACGGCGTAGAAAACTGGTCGGTTTACAGCGCGACGAAATATGCCGTGATTGGATTTCACGACGCCCTGCGCAAGGAACTCGGACCCGACCGCATCCGCGTATCGGTGATCGAACCGGGCGCGGTATGGACCGAATTCGGCCATAATGTGAAAGACGCGCTGCAAGACCGGCGTACGCAACTCGACGCACTGACTGCCGCGGATGTCGCGCAGGCTCTGGTGTATGCCTTTGCCCAGCCGCCTAATGTGCTAGTGGAGGAAATAATGATGCGTCCGGTATTGCAGGTTGCGCCATAACCCGCAATACGCATGCAAGTACACATTCATCCGGATGCCATCATCACGTAAATCAGCATCAGATTCAAAGCCATGGACAATATCGCCATCATCTGCCAGATCCGCAGCGGGTCGCGTTCAAGTAGCGGTGTCCGGCGCTGCGATCTGAGCGGGTTCAACTCCCCCTCCTCCAGCGCCAGCAACATCTCTTCCGTTGTTTCGAAACGATTGCGAGCTTCCCGGGCAACGGCTTTCAACATGATATTTTCCAGCCAGTGAGGAATTTCCGGCCGGTAACGAGTGGGTGGCACCGGCTCCCCATACCTGAAACGCTGGAACGCTTCAATTTCGCCGTAAGGATATTTGAGCGTCAACAAGTAATACAGCGTAACGCCGCAGGCATATATTTCGGTCTGTATGCTTGCCGTCTGTCCTGTTATCAATTCCGGCGCCATAAAGGTCGGAGTTCCCGCACCGTCTGCCAGATCATGCAACCCTTCGCTGGCGGCCACGCCGAAATCAAGGATGCGTAATTTACTGTCACCGTCCAGATGCACGTTGGCGGGCTTGATATCGCGATGCAAGATATTCAATCTGTGTAACGCGCTCATTCCTTTAAGCAATCTGATTCCGATCTGTACAACTTCGGTCACGCTGAAATACCGGCCGCTATCAAGATATTCCTGCAATGTCGCCCCTTCATGCCAGCTCATTACGTAATACAGTGCTGACCGTTGGCCTGCGGCAAACGGATAGATTTGAGGAAAATAATGCGCCAGAACTTTTTTCGCCAGCCATTCTTCCTGCATCAGTGCGTTCGCTTGATCGCTATCGTTCCTTAATCCCGACGGCAATGTCTTGAGCACCCACAAACGACCGTCCATCGTGCTGCGAACTTTGTATAACAAGGACATTCGCGATTCATGCAGCAGACTGATTACTTCGAAGCTATCCAGCCGGGTGCCCGGTTTCATCCGCGGCAATACCGGCAGATAGCGTTCCGCACTGAGATGATCGCGCAGATTGTGTTCGGGAACTACGGTGATCCGCACGACCATAGCGCTCGCATTATCCTGGCCACCCCGTTTATAGGCCAAATTCACTAACTCTTCCGCAGCCAACTGCTCGTTCCGGTAGAGTCTTAAAGTTTTAGACATGAGCGCTTCGCCCAAAGGCTCCCAGACCCCATCGCTTACCAATACATCCAGATCGTCGGGCTGCAATTCGCCTTCGCCGAAATCGATAGTGACCTGACGATCGAGTCCCATTGCGCGCGTCAAGACATGGTGCATATTCGGACGAGCCCAGACATGATCGGTAGTCAATTGCACGAATTGCTCTCCGCGCAGGCGATAAATCCTGCTATCGCCTACATGCGCCGTATAATAGCGACTACCGCGAAAGACCATGCCAGAGAGCGTGCACGACATCCCCCCGAGATCGCGATTGCCTGGCGCTTGCGCATTAAGCCACCGGTTGATGGCGATCAATACTTTATCCAGCGCATGCGGAACAGTCCAGGTATCGGGGGTAGCGTAATAATCGGCCAATAAGCCGCGTACGCAGAATTCCGCCGCCTCTCGCCCGGCGGCACCGCCGGATACCCCATCCGCCAGAGCCACCAGCAGTCCTTTATCGCGTAATTGAGCACCCTGAGGTTCGACATAGCCGCAAAAGTCTTCGTTGCGCTCACGCGGACCGGCAGCGGAAAGATAGCCCACGCTCAATTGCAAAGAGATTGGACCGGTTTTCACGGCAGGTTCAATTCCGGCCAAGGCAGATTCTGGCAGCAACTGGTTCATTTGCGCTTCTCCCCGATTATACTCGTGCACCAGCTACATCCGGCGCTCCCCAAGTGGTGCGCCAGCGCGATTTGACCCGGGTAAGTCCGAGTAGCGCAATCACTGCAAGACCAGCAAACAGGCTAAATCCGATACGGTAACTGCCTGTCAATTTATATGAATATCCAAGACTCGAAGCCAGATAAAATCCGCCCACGCCGCCCGCCATGCCGACAAGTCCCGTCATGACGCCGATTTCGCGGCGAAAACGTTGCGGCACCAGCTGAAATACCGCTCCGTTACCCATCCCGAGCGCCAGCATGGCCGGTATGATCACGGCCAGCGCTATCTCGGCGGTCGGCATGTTCAGGCTGACCAGAAACAAAAACACGGCAGCGAGCAGATACATGATCGTGAGTGAACGAATGCCGCCTATCCGGTCGGCCAATATGCCTCCAAGTGGGCGCACCAGTGAACCGGCAAACACGCAGGCTGCGGTATAGTAACCGGCAGTTACCGCCGACAAGCCGTATTGCGTATTAAAATAGATCGTCAGGATTGAAGCCATCCCGACAAAACCGCCGAACGTGACGCTGTAAAAAAACATGAACCACCAGGCATCTCGATCCTTCAGTACTCGCATATATTCGGGCATAGATTTGGCGGGAGGGCATTCCGGACTGTCCTTGGCGAAGAGCAGATAGACAACGAAGGCTATCGCCACGGGAATAAGCGCAATGCCGAAAACATTATGCCAACCGAATGCGACGGCAAGTCCAGGCGCAAACAGAGCCGCCAGCGCCGTGCCTGAGTTACCGGCTCCGGCGATACCCAAAGCAGTCCCCTGATGTTGCGGCGGATACCAGCGCGACGCCAGAGGCAGGGCTACGGCAAACGATGCACCGGCAAAGCCAAGCAGCATGCCGAGCATCAATATCTGCTGATAAGAATGTATATCTGACAACCATGCCCAGGCCAGAGCCAGCGCAACGATGAGCTGGCCGATGATGCCCGCATTTTTCGGTTTCAGGTGATCGACCAGTACGCCCATTACGATGCGCAACAGGGCTCCTGCCAGTACCGGGGTCGCCACCATCAGCCCTTTCTGCGCTGCATCCAGCCCCAACGATTTGGCGATTTGCACCCCCAAAGGTCCCAGCATGACCCATACCATAAACGAAATATCAAAATATAGAAACGCCGCGATGAGCGTCGGCGCATGCCCTGCTTTCCAGAATGATTTGTTCATGGTTTATCTCTGCTCGTTATCAATTAAATTAGCCGCACATCACAACGGGGTATCGTTGTCGAAATGCGCCTTAGAAGTTTGCCCTGTGCGTACGCTCGCTCCCAAACGCGCGTATAACTAGCAAAAGCAAAAAACGAGCCATAATTTTATTTAAATACAATCCATTGATTATATTTAAATTAATAAACATCGAAGGAAAACATTAAAACGGGATGCGCGCAAACTGTGCGGCAAGAGACTAATCTGGTGCGAATTATATGGACCGCTCTATCCAGTCGGCAATCGCCTGCAAAATAATATCGCTGTCACCGAGAACGGGGGTGGTATGAAAAATGGCGCTGGGGAATCGCCGCCCCATTTCCTCCAGCAATGCCGGAAAATCTTGCCGGAAATGCGCGCCGGGCCCCAGAAACAAAGGCACGATACGAATGTCGGTTACGTCCGCCACCAGCATATCCGCTACGGCATCGGAGAGGGTAGGCGACATGAGTTCCAGATAGGCAAGTACAACTACCGCGGTCTGCTGCCGAACTGCGAGCATCTGCTGTAAACGCACGAATGGCATAGCCCACGCGGGATCGCGCGCGCCGTGCGCAAACAGGATTATGCCTTTCATTACCGGGGCGGAGGAGCTGACAGCAAGGCTTCCGCCTTTGCCCCGAGATAAACGTACAAACCTAGCCCGACCAGCAGGCCCACCGCCGCAAACATCATCCACACCGCTTCGACCATTTCGTGGGTTACGCCCAGCGCTGATTTAAACATCAATAACAAGGCTTCTATCGATACCGCAATCAGAATTGCGGCAATAAACCGGGTAATCGTGCGCCGCGTCGAACTATGGCGAAAAATATCCTTGTGCATCAGCACTTCTTCTTCGAGTATAGTTTTTCCCAGATCGAAAATAGCGAGCGCCAGCGTCAGAAAAATAATGACACCGAACGGCTTGAGGTGGAGTGCCTGACTGTCGTTCCTGACTTCGTGCAACGCGATCAGTTCGCCGAAAGCCGCATACAGCAGCACTCCCGTTACTGCTGCCAATCCCAGCACAATGACGATATACACCGCTCTGAAAATCGGCAGAAAACGTCGTCGAGCGTGATCTCCCATCATGAATTCGATGGCGCCAGTCAAGTTGATATCCAGCACGACATACGTCTGCCGGCCGGTTTCAGCGTCGCACAAGGGCATGATCGCCGACACGCAGAGCATATTGCTGGCGCTGGACAAATACGGAGCGGTGACACTTACTCCGTCACTGGTAATGGCCTGTTTGAAATACGGCCGCATGCTCCGGTCGCGTCCTTCGCCGCCTTCGTTGACTTGCGACGCATTCCCGGCAGCAATGTTCGGCGTAATCTGCCGTCCGTGTTCGTCCAACAAATACAGGAGTTCGACGAACGGATAATGAGTCACAACGCAATTCATCGCCTTGTGCCGGGCTTCGTCGCTGGAGAGCAATTGCGTATCGCCCATACCGGTCAAAATCGACGACAGCAGCTCACTCAGAGCGTTGCGATATTGGTGATAACGCTCCACTACCGCGAGATAGCTCATTCCGCTCATGCTATTTCCTGAGTTTGAAGTATGACCACTGCGGTCATGTTCAGCCATACCGTTCCGTCATCATCCAGCCTGACTTGCAGACAAGGCGTATGTCCCTCATCGGGCGACTCGGCGTTACCCGACTCGAGGCTGATTTTCCAGCCGTGCAACGGGCAGGTTACCGTAGTACCGGCGACAATCCCCTGCGATAACGGCCCCCCTTTGTGCGGACAACGGTCCCGCAACGCAAATACCGTATCGCCGGCGGTGCGAAATACGGCAATATCTCCCTGCGCAGTCTGCACGACCCGCGACCCCAATGAAGGGATATCGCTCAAACTGCAAATTTTTACCCATTCGGTCATGTTATTGATTCCTCAGGCGGTCAGCATTTCGAATTCGTGTTTTTCCACATTGCCTTTAGTACGTTCCAGCCATGGATCCTGCTCTACCTGCAATGCGAATATCATACGCTCATGCAAGGCCTTGCGTCCGGCATCGTCCTGCAGAATCCGCTGTTTAATATAATCCATCCCCACCCGCGCCAGATAATGCACGGTACGCTCCAGATAAAACCCCTCTTCGCGATATAATTGCAGAAAAGCGGCGGTATATTCCATCACCTCGGCGGCGGTTTTTACCTTGATAAAAAAGTGCGCGACTTCGGTTTTGATACCGCCGTTGCCGGCGATATAAATTTCCCAGCCTGAATCGACGCCGATAATGCCCACGTCCTTGATCGCCACTTCCGCGCAATTGCGCGGACAGCCCGATACGGCCAGCTTCACTTTATGCGGCGCCCACATTTTCCATAAGGCTTTTTCCAGATCAATACCCATTTGCGTGGAATCCTGCGTACCGAACCGGCACCACTCGCTGCCGACACAGGTTTTCACAGTCCGCAGGGCTTTGCCGTAAGCGTGGCCGGACGGCATATCC
>DAIETB010000047.1:0-8245 GCA_027345925.1 Sulfuriferula sp. | reverse complement strand
ACTTGCACGAAACGCTGGACGAAATCGAACAGAGCCTGGCGCAATACCGGCAACGACCTTTGGCCAGACTGCACGAGCTGGGATTGACCGGGCCGAACCTGATTGCCGTCCACGCGGTACACCTTAACGCCGACGAACAGTCGCTACTGGCCCAATACGGCAGCCATATCGCACATTGCCCGGCGTCCAACCTCAAGCTGGCCAGCGGGTTTGCGCCGGTCGCGTCGATGCTCGAACGCGGACTGAATGTCGGCATCGGTACGGATGGCGCAGCGAGCAACAACAAACTGGACATGTTCGATGAAATGCGTCTGGCCGCGTTGCTGGCCAAGGGCGTGTCCGGCAATGCCGCCGCGCTGCCGGCGGCGGTTGCCCTGCAAATGGCGACCCTGAACGGAGCACGCGCTTTGGGGCTGGACGAAAAAATCGGTTCGCTGCTGCCGGGGAAATGCGCCGATATCGTGGCAGTCGAATTATCGCAACTCAATACGCTGCCTTGTTTCGACCCCATCGCCACGCTGGTATACAGCGCCGGGCGAAATCTGGTCAGCCATGTATGGGTAAACGGCGAACTGTTGGTCGACGACCGCCAGTTCAGCCGTCTGGACGAACGCGCGCTCAAAATCAACGCCCATATCTGGCAAAACAGGATTCGTCCTCCCTTTCCTCACCAATAGGCTAATTTATGCTCCATACATTTGTTAACTGGATACTCGCCACCGTTCACGGTTGGGGCTATCTCGGTATTTTTATCCTGATGGCGCTGGAATCCACCGTTTTCCCCATTCCATCCGAACTCGTATTGATTCCTGCCGGCTATCTGGCTTTCCAGCATAAAATGAATCTGGCCCTGATCCTGCTGAGCGCTACCGCAGGTTGCATCACCGGCGGATTTATCAATTACACGTTTGCACTGTGGGTAGGCCGACCGTTTCTGGAACGCTGGGGAAAGTATTTTTTCGTGCGGCCGCCGCTGTTGCACAAAACCGACCGTTTTTTTCAGACCTACGGCAAAATTTCCACCTTCACCGGCCGCCTCATCCCCGGTATCCGACATTTGATCTCTTTGCCGGCAGGGCTTACGCGCATGAATCCGTTAACATTCGGCGGATATACCTTGCTCGGAGCCGGTTTATGGTCCAGCGTATTGACGCTGATCGGCTATTTTATAGGCGGGAATGAAGCACTGATCCAGAAATACGTACATATTTTCAGTCTGGTCGTTATCGTCGGTGCCATAGCGACGTTTATTGCTTACTGGCTATGGCAACGCAGCATCGCCCGGCAGGAAAGATGATTCCGGCAACTCATCGTTATCCGGCACACAACCATTTCCTGTCAATGACGCGTCTCGCCTTCCTGAGCGGCCACACTAGTCAGCCATAACTGCGCAATGTCTATGGAATCGAAACGGTACTGGCGATTGCAGAATTCGCATTGCACTTCGATTTTCCCCTGCTCTTCAAGCACTGACTCCACCTCTTCACGCCCCAGCATCTTGAGCATGTCGGCGACCCGCATCCGCGAACAGCTGCACTGGAAATGCAGTTGTTCAGACTCGAAGACGCGCAAATCCTCTTCATGAAACAATCTGTGCAAAATCAGCCGGGCGTCCAGGTTCAGCAATTCTTCCGCCTTAACGGTAGAGGTCAGCTGGCTGGCACGCTGCCATGCATCTTGATCGGCATCCACTTTATCCGGTAACTTTTGCACTAAAATTCCTGCGGCGCATTCGTCGTCCGCAGCCAGAACGATATGCGTGTCTATCTGCTCCGATTGCGTCATGTAGTGCATCAACGCTGCAGCGACATTCGGCCCGACCAGCGGCACGATGCCTTGGTAGGCCTGCTTGTCGGTACTGGCCGGGTCCAGAGTAATTACCAGACGGCCCGAACCCAGCAACTCCACAAAATTGCCGTCACCGAGTTCGCCCTCCCATTTTGCGGTAGCGCGCAACGCCAGCGCTGAAGTCGCTTCGACGACCAGCAACTTAACTGCGCCTTCGCTCTGTAGCTGTATTATCATGCTGCCGTCGAATTTGAGCGTCGCAATCAATAAGGCTGCGGCAGCCATCAATTCGCCCAGCAGGGTTTGCAAAGGCGGCGGATAATCGGCATGCTTTAACACTTCGCGCCAGGTTTCGTCCAGGCTGACGATTTCTCCTCGCACCGCAGCGTGTTCGAACATAAAACGAGTAAGGCTGTCAGTTGTAAGCATGGATTTGATCGTGCGGTAAAACAATGTAGAAGGTTATTACCGGCTGGCAGTAAATTCGGCCAGAGCAATGTGCTTTAAAATTTAACTCATAACCTGAGATAAGCCGTACGGCAAAGATACACTCACTGCATCCTATTATTGCATCCGGATATCGAGTCCGGATGCAACCGAAGCCACCTGAACGAATCAGGCCTTAGGAGTGAAAGCCAGACACCAGCCGTCAGGGCTTACTGCACCTTCGACCACTTTACAGGTACCTTTCGCCGTGGCGGATTTCCCCGGGATAAACTGCACGCATTTACTGCAATGAGCATCGCCCTTCGGAGTATCCTGATATTGCAAGGAAGCTTTGGCAACTTTGGCAGCAAAGGCTTCCTGACTCATAAACGTTACAGGTACTGCCGCAACGCCGGCTAGCAGCGTAGCGGTTTTAAGGAACGAACGACGTGAAGAATTTTTCAAAACAACCTCCTAAATCAAAAATTGAACATACGGTGCAGAGCGGCCAATTATAATCCCAAAATTCGTCGAAATTCATATTAATTATGGAATCGAATACTTTTCAATATGCCACCGCAACCGGATCCAGGCTCCGCCATAAATACCAGGTAGCCACTGATCGCCATGGTCTCCAACGTTCCGCATGTTGCCGCCAGCCGGCTTTATTTTGCGAAGCCAATTCAGGATAATGCATAATGAGTGCTTTTTGCAAGCCGATATCATCCGCAGGAAAAACATCTGGCCGCAACAGATTAAACATCAGAAACATTTCTGCGCTCCAGCGTCCGATTCCGCGAATTTTAATTAGTTCCAAAATAATGGATTCGTCTTCCATTTGAGACCATGCTCCGGCATCGATCAGCTGTTCTGCGAAATGACGGGACAAATCGTGCAAATATTCGGCTTTGCGTTGCGAGTATCCGCAACCGCGCAAATTCGTTATCGGCTGGGATCGCAGGCCGACAGGCGTAATTTCGGTCAAGGCGGTCAGTCTTTGCCAGATCGAATCCGCCGCCTTGACCGAAATTTGCTGTCCGGTGATCGCCCGCGCCAGCGTGGTAAACGGATCGCCTCGGCTTTGCATGCTCGCAGCGGGATAACACGAAATCAGTTTTTTCAAAATAGCATCGGCTTCGCTTAATTCAGCGACAGCCAATAGCCAGTATTCCGGTTCGGTAACAACCATTGCCGCCCTCATCTGAACGACTGCATCAGGATTGCAGCCCGATATCAATCATAAGTCCGAATTATCCATAGAACGATATGCCCGATACGATCTATAAAAGTGTTTGATTACGTAAATAATCTTATCAGTAAATTATGTCCGATTGACATAATACTCGCTTGCACGCTATGGTATACGTTAACAGTCATGGCAATTGCCGACTTTATCGATGTCATTCCGGTTAGAGGCGGCAAGCACTGATCAATCGGGCTATCGCGTTCGGCAGCGTCGATCGCGCTGCATTCTGTCATGACCGATATTCGCAGGAGCATAAATGGAATTCAGGGACTATTATCAGATACTTGGAGTAAGCAAAAGCGCCACCACTGAGGACATCAGGAAAGCCTATCGCAAACTGGCGCGCAAATATCATCCCGATGTCAGCAAGGAAGCCGACGCCGAAAAAAAAATGAAAGAAGTCAACGAAGCGAACGAAGTGCTATCCGACCCGGAAAAACGTGCCGCTTACGATCAGGTAGGCCAGGGCTATCGTTCCGGACAGGAATTCAAGCCGCCGCCTAACTGGAACGGAGGTTTCGAATTTTCCGGCAATGGATTTTCCGAACGGGACATGCAGAACCATAGCGATTTTTTCGCCAACTTGTTCGGTCGGGCACGACGCGGCCGTACTGAAGGTCCTTATCAGGTCCGCGGCGAGGACCGGCATGCCGAAATCGTTATCGATCTGGCGGACACTTATCGCGGAGCGAGCAAAACCGTCACGTTACGGGTGCCGGCAACGGATCGCGGCCAAATTTCCATGAAAGAAAAAACCGTCAATATTCAAGTACCGAAAGGAGTCAAAGCAGGCCAGCATATCCGGCTTACCGGTCAAGGCGGCGCGGGAAGCGGAGGCGCCGCTGCCGGAGACCTGTATCTCGAAGTACGATTTAAAACGGATGCGCGTTTCCGCGTCGAAGAACGCGATGTGTATGAAACCGTACCGGTAACGCCTTGGGAAGCGGCGCTGGGCGGCAGCATCGAGGTTCCCACGCCCGCCGGCTCGGTCCAGGTAAAAATCCCGGAAAATTCGCAAAACGGGCGTAAATTGCGCCTTAAGGGACGCGGTATTCCGGGCGACCCCGCGGGAGATTTATATTTGTTGCTGGAAATCGCATTACCTCCGGCCGACACCGATCAGGCACGAAAAATTTATAGAAACATGGCGCAGGAATTGCCGTTTAACCCTCGGGTGAACATGGGAGTCTGAACATGGCGCAAAATTCCGTACTCAGCGGACAGATACTGGACCAATCGCAGCTAAGTCTGCACGAGCTCGCGCATGCCTGCTGCGTACAGCCGCAGTGGGTCATCGAACGGGTCACGGAAGGATTGCTGCTGGATGAATCGCCCGCGGATTTAAGCGCGCTGCGCTTCAGCAGTTATGCGCTGATACGCGCGCGACGCATGCTGAATATAGAACGCAATTTCGACGCTAACCCGGAACTGGCGGCTTTGGTCGTAGATCTGATCGAACAGCTCGAACGTTTCCGCAGCAAAATCAATACAGCCGGAGTCAGTCGCTGACGTCTTTCCCTGAAAATTGAAGACGGGTTGGGCACGCCGCCTGTCCGCACGAATTCTCTGTCACTGGTTCAGCCGCGACAGAAATCCTTCCATCTTGTCTGCGTCGCTCGCCTTGAGTATTTTTTGCGTCACATTCACATTATTGCCGATATGAGTTTTAAGCACCTGCTGTTTAACGCTCAACAAACTTGCGGGCTGCATGGAAAATCTGCGCAGCCCCAAACCGATCAGCAAACGCGTCAGTTTCGGGTCTCCCGCCATTTCGCCGCATACCGAAACCGGTTTCCCCGCTTTTTCGCCTGCTCTTAGCGTAATCGATATCAACTGCAGGACCGCCGGGTGGGTCGGATCGTACAAATACGCCACGCTGTCGTCGGCGCGATCGATCGCCAGCGTATACTGAATCAAATCGTTGGTGCCTATGGACAGAAAATCCAGACGCTCGGCAAAAGCACCAGCCATCAAGGCCGCTGCGGGGATTTCTATCATGCCGCCGACTTCTATGGCGGGATCGAACGGGACGTCATCCGCCGCAAGACTTGCTTTGGCGCGCTCTATCGCTGCATGCGTCAATCGCAATTCCACCAGATTGCTCAGCATGGGGATAAGAATCTTGACCTTGCCGTAATGCGACGCTCTCAATAAAGCGCGCAACTGGGTATGAAACAATGCCGATTCTGCCAGACACAAACGGATTGCGCGTCGGCCCAGCGCCGGGTTTAAAGTGTGCTGTGTCAAACCGCCCAGCGGTTTATCGGCACCGACATCCAGCGTTCTGATCGTCACCGGCATCCCTTGCATCGCAGCAGCAACTTCGCGATACGCTTCGAATTGCTCGTCTTCGGTCGGTAAATCGGCACGGTTCATAAACAGAAATTCGCTGCGAAACAGCCCGATGCCGGTTGCTCCGGATTCTCGTACCGACAAGACGTCCTGCGGTAATTCTATATTGGCGTGCAATTCGATTTCTATGCCGTCGAGCGTCGCCGCCCGACTCGTGGTGAGTCGCTTGAGTTTTTGATGCTCGATCTGCCATTGATGCTGCCGCAGTTGATACTCTTCCAGCTCGGCGTCGTCCGGATCGACGATGACGACGCCCTGTTCACCGTCAACGATAATGATTTCATTGTCGCGTATCAGCGTATGCGCATTATGCAAAGCCATTACGGAAGAAATATTCAGACTGCGCGCCAGAATTGCAGTATGCGAAGTCGAACCGCCGACATCGGTCACGAAAGCGGCAAACTGCTGACGCTTGAACCCGATCATGTCGGCGGGAGACAGGTCGTGCGCGACCAGGATGCAATCGGCCAGATTGCTTTCGGTCGAGGGCAGATTGTCGGGATGGCCCAGCAATACCTTGAGCACCCGTTCGACTACCTGCACGACATCGGTTTTACGTTCGCGCAAGTACACATCCTCGATTTCTTCGAATTGAGCGACGAGATGTTCCATTTGCTGCGTCAATGCCCATTCTGCGTTGCACTGCTGACTGCGGATGAGCTGCTTGGGAACTTCCGAGAGCATGGAATCGTTCAGTATCATCAAATGCATATCGAGAAAAGCGGGCAATTCGGCCGGCGCATTGACAGGAATCTGCGTACGCAGCATTTCCATTTCATTACGCACCGTAGCGATCGCATCGTCGAAACGAGCAGTCTCCTTGTCCAGATGCTGTTGCGACAATACATAATGCGCCACTTCAATACGACTATGAGAAGCCAGTCTGGCCACTCCGATAGCGATCCCGGGCGATACGCCGATTCCGTGCAGGGTAAAGCTCACTCGCCTTCTCCGAATTTGTCGCCGAACAGAGCCAGCATGGTTTCCATCGCCTGATTTTCATCCGAACCGTCGGCTTCCAGGCGAATGATGCTACCTTTTGCCGCCGCAAGCATCATTACGCCCATAATGCTTTTAGCGTTAACGCGGCGCTGGTTGCGCGTAATCCAGATAGCACTCTGAAATTGACCGGCAGCTTGAGTCAACTTGGCCGATGCACGCGCATGCAAACCTAATTTATTTGTGATTTCAACATCCTGTTGTAGCATCGCAAAGCTCCGAATTAATATACAAAACACCTTCTTGACCGCCAGTTACCGCTTTGCTTATTAAATTGTTCAAAGGTTCGGTCCGATAGGTAATTGCCCGCATGAGCATAGGTAAATTCACTCCGGCTATCCCTTCCACGCTGCCGGGTCTCAATAAACGACACATAGTATTGCAAGGCGTTGCGCCATACACATCCGACAACAGCAGTACGCCGTCGCCACGATTCAATTCTTCAAGCAGGCAGCGGCCCTTTTCCAGCATGTTCGACTGCGTCTGCGCCGTAACGTCCAGCGCCGCCAAGTATAAGGGGCGCTCGCCCAGCACGTGCGTTGCACATTGAATTAAACTTTCGCCCAATGTTCCGTGGGCAACGATCAGTATCCCTATCATTGATTGCGTTATCCTTAATGCGTATCGAAATTCAATCTTTTCTGCATAGCCGAAGTCAGATGAATCTGGCCTCCGGCATCGATCAGCATGGCCGCGGTCACGCCCATCCGCTCCGCGGCCCGACGCCAGCCGGCCCGACCTGCAATAAATAGCGGCTTGCTCGCCACATCGGATAACGTGCCGGCATGATTTCCGGGCGGAATCAGTACCGTCACGGCTTCGACTCCTTGCGCAGGCCATCCGGTACGCGGGTCGATAATATGGCAATATCTTTTGCCGTTAAGTTCAAAAAAACGTTGATAATCGCCTGAAGTACCGATCGCTTCGCCGTCGCGCAAATCCAGCGTAGCGATCGGGCCGGGCTTGCGCGGGTGCTGTATGCCGACCCGCCAGGGCCGGTCGCCATGCTGTCCGAGCGCCATAATATTACCACCGATATTGACCAGCGCATTGCGTACCCCCTGAGAACGCAGATACGCCGCTGCAACGTCCAGAGCATACCCCTTGGCATAACCGCCTAAATCCAGCCTCACAGCCGGATTAATACTATATGCCCGATTACCGGCAATAACGATATCGCTCATTTGCGGGTTTGCCGCAACTAAAGCCGCTATCGCTTTGGGATCGGGCAATCTGGCCCGGAACTGGTCGGATTGAAACCCCCACAACCTTATCAGATTACCTATGGCCGGATTAAACAGGCCGTCCGATTGCACGGAATAGCGGGTAGCATCCTTAATAATAGCCGATATTTCCGGATCGACCGCAGCACTTTGCGGACTATGGCTGAACGCCTCATTCAGCGTCGAGAGCGGACCGGGTTCCCAGGCGTGA
>DAIETB010000046.1:0-5998 GCA_027345925.1 Sulfuriferula sp. | reverse complement strand
GAACGGTTCGGGGCCGAGGAAGCCGTCGATATTGCCGGCGCGTAGATTGGCGACCATATCGGGCGGCGACATGATGCGCAACTCGACGTCGTGATCGGGGTCGAGACCGTATTCCGCCAGAAAATAACGCAGCAATAAATTATGCATGGAATAATCGAACGGCAGACCGAATTTCATTCCTTTCCATTGCCTGGGATCGAGTTTGTCACGGTGTTTGACGTGCAGCGTGATCGCCTGACCGTTGATGTTCTGGATTTCCGCCACTTCCATTGCCTGCGTCTGCGAACCCAGCCCCAGACTGATGGCCAGCGGCATGGGCGAGAGCATGTGCGCAGCGTCGTATTCCTTATCCAGTACTTTGTCGCGAATTACCGCCCAGCCTGCGGTCTTGAGCAGCGAAACATTCAACCCTTCACGCGCATAGAAACCCATCGGCCCGGCCATGATGATAGGCGTCGCGCACGAAATCGGAATAAAACCGATTTTGAGATCCGGCTTTTCCAGCGGCTTACGTTCGGCGGCCAGCGCCTGAATGGCAGCTAGCGGAAAAAAAGAGGAAACCGCAGCCAGCGCAGTGCCCGCCCCTACTGCGCGGATAAAATTGCGGCGTGTCGAATCGTGCGGGAACAGCGCACGCATCAGTGCGGACTCGATCACCCTGCCGATACGCGCTTCTTCGTCCAGATCATGCTCGACCTCGCTGCTATGGCGACCGCAACTGCAACGCTGCCGGGCAAGCTCGATATCGGGATCGAAAGGATCGTCAAACGCAGACATACGCCACTCCCCTGAAATAAATAAATATCATTCCGTCATGCACTCGGAAAACCGGTTTCTATCGGGAGTGCCGGGTCTCGCGACCATTCGTTCCACGAACCGAAATAGATTTTTACGTCCTTGATGCCGGCTTCTTTCAAGGCCAGAAAAGTATTGGACGCCCGGGCGCCCTTGAAGCAGTAAATATAAACTTTGGAATGAGGCAGAATACCGACGGTCTGACATTCCGCCAGGACTTCATCGCGGGCCTTGAATACGCTGCCGTCAGCCGAAGGTTTCATGAGGCGATACCACTCCAGCCATCGAGCGCCCGGAATACGCCCCTTGCGCGGACAAAAATCCGGGCCGTAAGGAGAAGAACTGATACCGATCCATTCATCCACATCGCGTACGTCAAGCTTGATAATCGACGGATCTTTCACGGCCGCCAGCATTTTTTCCTTGTCGACCATCACAGAGGACGGCTTGACCGGAGCCGGAAATTCGGCGGCAACCGGAATCGCAGCTTCGGTGCTGACTGGCAAACCGGCCGCCAGCCAGGCCCGGTATCCGCCGTGCAAAACTTTAACCTTGGGATAACCCAGATACTGAAGCATGAAATAGCCCCGGCAGGATTGCCCGAAACCGGTATTCATCGCATCTTCGTAAATGACCGCCGTTTCCTTGCCCGACAGTCCGGCGGCACCGAAAGCCGCAGCGAATTTGTGCTGGAGGGAAAGCAGGCTTTCTGGATCGGACATGGAAAGGTAAGTAAATATTTCCCGCAGATTGATCGCGCCCGGAATATGACCCCGAGCGTAAACCTCAGGATCTCTGGTATCGATCAATACGATAGACTCCGAATTCATGCTTTGATGCAGTGGTTCTGGCTCGATCAAAATCCGCTCGCTCATGATTAGTCCTTATTTACAATTAGTCATAAGCCCTCAAAAGCAACAAATATGCCAGACGGAATCCTGCAACCATAAGCGTCATTCGAAAGACAATTTTCTGTTCGCCCGATTTTTGCTTACATTTGTCTACAAAATGTCAGAAAGAAACGCGATGCCACTCGATATGGAAACCCGCTGTCCGCCGGAAATCCTGGCCGACGAAGAATTGCTGGTAATACGCGAAGCCTCTGCGCTCATGAGCAAAAGCCGTGACCAGCATTACGTCATCCGCGAGATCCTTCATCTGCTATCCGAATTGCTGGGCTTGAATCGGGGACGGGTACTGCTGCCCGATACCGCAGCTCAGGAACTGTATCTGGCGCATGCCTACGGTCTGTCGCCGCAAGAGATGAGCCACGGCCGTTTCCGTTACGGCGAAGGCATTACCGGCAGAGTCATGCAGACTGGACAGACAGCCATTGTCCAGGACATCGATAACGAACCGGCCTTTCTGTTTCGCAGCGTTGCACGGGAGCGCTTGCCGCACGAAACAGTCTCGTTTATTGCCATGCCTTTGCAGCAAGGCGGACAGATATTGGGCGTGCTGGGAGTGCATCGCCTGCGCGACCGGCCGCGCCCGCTGGCGCGCGACCTGCAGATATTGGGTATCGTCGCCACCTTGATCGCCCAGGTATTGTTGCTGAATCGCTATATTGAAGAACGCACCACGCACCTGGAAACGGAGAACCGCGAGCTGAAATGGGCATTGAACAAGGACCCGTCCAGCGTAGGCTCGTTCGGTATAGTCGGAGAATCGATGCCGTTAAGACATGCGTTAAAACAGGTGCTTCAGGTCGCGCAAACCGATGCGACGGTCTTGCTGCTGGGCGAATCGGGCACCGGAAAAGAGCTTTTTGCCCGTGCCCTGCACCTTTCCGGCGCACGCCGCGACCATCCTTTCATCAAAGTGAACTGCGGTGCGATACCGGAAAACCTGTTCGAATCGGAGTTGTTCGGCTATGAAAAAGGCGCGTTTACCGGCGCCACCAGCTGTCGTCCGGGTTATTTCGAGCAAGCCGGCAACGGCACGCTCTTTCTGGACGAAATCGGCGACATGCCGCTGGCCATGCAAGTCAAACTGCTGCGCGTACTCCAGGAAAATACCATCCGCCGCATCGGCGCACGGCGCGAAACGCCGGTGAATGTCCGCATCGTCGCGGCGACCAATCAGGATCTGCAGCAACTGGTCAGTTGCGGCACGTTCCGGCTCGATCTTTTTTACCGGATCAATGTCATTCCGGTGCGGCTCCCGGCTTTACGCGAACGGCCCGACGACATTCGCCATCTGGTGCGCTATTACCTCAACCAGATCAACCAGAGCTACCAGCGCAATGTCAATATCAATCCGGAAGCGCTGGATCTGCTGGCGGCATACGCCTGGCCGGGCAACGTGCGTCAATTGCGCAACGTGCTGGAACGGCTGGCGCTGCTGTCGGAGAACCGTTTGATCAGCGCCGCCGAAGTCGCAACAGCAATTTCCGTCGAAGCGGCGAACGGTGCGGTTCCGTCAGAAAACCCGGCGCCGCCGGTCGCAACCGCTGGCGGTTTACGCCCTTATCTTGCCGTGGAGTCGAGCGATCGCGCCAGTATCGCTCGCGCTCTGGCGTTATCCGGAGGCAACAAATCGCGCGCCGCGCAACAACTGGGAATGACGCTGCGGCAATTAAACTACCGGATACAGCGATTAGGCATCGGTTGAATGGGCAACCACCGGTTTTGCGATACAAAATGTTAACAATTTGTCCGACAAAAAATTAGCGGCCGAGGGATTTAAAACAATACAGATTGAAAATCATTAAGTTACTTAAAAAACATCGCTGGCACAATATTTGCTGTTAATAAACTCAATCCCTGCGGGATACCGATATCCGTGTCATAACAGTGTCATAACAGAAAGTGAGCAAACCATGTCTGAAATCGCCGCATTGAAAATCGCAACGGAACTTACCCCGATAGATAAGGACGGGCTGGAAGCGCTCGCCAAAAAAGGCAAAGCCAACCCTCAAAATTGCGTCACCCTGAAAACCCGAACGGTGTGCGAGAACAAATTCCGCAACCTCAATTTCGTACGCGACCTGCCGCCTCATATTATCGACGAGCCGCCTCATCTGCTCGGCGACGACACGGCGCCCAACCCTTCCGAGGCGGCGCTCGCCGCCCTCGGCTCTTGTCTGTCGGTCGGGCTGCATGCCAACGCCGTCGCACGCGGCATCACCCTCACCAGAATAGAACTCGAACTGGAAGGCGATATCAATGTAACCGCCGTGTGGGGCGTAGGCGACCTGTCGGCCTCGAAAATATTGGGATTTACCGATATCAGAGTCAAAGTCCATCTGGAAGGCGACGCCGGCGAGGACGAACTGCAAGCGCTGGTGGCGCATGCCAATCTATGGTCGCCGGTCGCCAATACCATGCGCAATCCTGTAGGCGTCACCGTAGCTCTGGCTTGATTAACGGAATTCGCAGAGATGCGGGAACCGCCCGATGACCGATCAGGAGAGATCATGCAAATCGAATTATTGCAACGCAGAGCGGAATCCGCTGCCGATGTCGCCGAATCCTTGCCCGGACTTACGAAGCTGATTAACGATAGTCTGGTCCCTCGGGTACTGGATATCGATATCAAGGGGGAGTATCCCGCCGCATTTTTACACGACCTCGGAACGCTGGGCGGATTCGGCGCACTGGTCGCACCGCAGTACGGGGGCACCGGGCGCGGCCTGAAAAACGCAATTCAAATCGTGGAAGCGATTTCGCAAGTTTGCGTATCCACCGGTTTCCTGGTTTGGGCGCAGAATGCATGCGCCTGGTATCTGCAAAACAGCGGCAACGCGCTAATCCGCAATAGCGTATTGCCCCGGATCGCCACCGGTAGCGCATTCGGCGGCACAGGCCAGTCCAACGCCATGAAATCCTGCGCGGCGATCGAAGACAATCGTCTCCAGGCGGTTCGAGTTGCAGGCGGCTACCGGATTAACGGTACGCTGCCGTGGGTATCCAATATCGGCACGGATCATTATTTCCATGTCGGCGTAGAGGTAGCGCAAGAACCGGGATTGATGATCGCGCTGCTGCATGGCGACCATCCGGGGTTGACGCTCAGCCGGAATGCGCATTTTATCGCGCTCGAAGGCACGCGTACCTACGCCTGCCAATTCAGGGATGTTTTTGTCAGCGACGACACCGTCGTATCGCATCCCCGCGAATTCGCAGGTTTTCGCGCACGCACCAAATCCGCATTTATCCTGATGCAGACCGGAATGGGACTGGGACTGGCGGAGGCGTGCGTCGGCATGATGAAACGCTCCAACAAAACCCACGGACACGTCAACCGTTTTCTCGACGATCAGGTCGAAGATATCGAAGCCGCCTTGCTTACCGCACGCGCGGCGTGTTACCGCCTCGCGGACAAAATCGCCGCCGCCCCCGACGGAAGTCACGAGCGCGATACGCTGGCGGCGCGTCTGCTGGGCAGCGAACTGTCGCTTAAAGCGGCCCATTCCGCCATGCTGCATCTCGGCGCCAAAGGCTATCTGGTCAATAATGCCGCCCAGCGCCGGCTGCGCGAGGCGTATTTTATCGCCATCGTCACCCCCGCCATAAAACATTTGCGCAAAGAACTTCACGACATGGACCGGGAGTGCGGCGTATGCAACGCCTGAAATCCGGAAAGGAAACAGCATGATCGCCTTCTGCGTCAACCTGGATGCCCATGCCGCCAGCCGCATACTCATCGAAGCCATAAGCGCAGCGTCCATGGGGCTGGTCGCGCACATCGACGGCCAGGCCAACGCCGCCAAACGCGGCGTGACGGTAGCAGCCGACCAGATACTGGAAGTATTCCGTCCCGATTTTGCCGTACGCGTCTGGCAGGCGCAGAAAGACGCCGGCATCGACATCCCCTTGCGTATCCATATTTACGAAGCGAACGGCAAAACGCACATCGCCATGCGCAGCGCGCGTACCGTATTCGCCCCTTACGGCAATCTCCGGCTGAATGAAATCGCAGATGAACTGCAGCCGGTTTTCGACAAAATACTGGCGTCTTTAAACCCTTACAAGGAACCGGCATGAATGCAATAACCTCCGATTTATCGCCATCGCTGAGCCGCACATGGATTTGCCGGGTATGCGATTACGTGTACGACGAAGCGTTGGGCATGCCCGGCGAAGGCATCGCTCCGGGCACCCGCTTCGAAGATATTCCGGACGACTGGGCGTGCCCGGACTGCGGCGTGAGCAAACTCGATTTTGAATTGGTATCGTAAAAAATAAGTATGGCAGCCGAC
>DAIETB010000162.1:0-10505 GCA_027345925.1 Sulfuriferula sp. | reverse complement strand
CCAGCCGCCGGAATGCGACGGAATGGAGGATCCTGTCGCGGTCGCGCTGAAACTGGCCGCGGGAAGGATCGACGGCTTCGGCATGGCGACGCCCGCGCGAGGTCGCGTCGGTTGCGGCATAAGCAGCAAGTTTAAATGGCGTGAACATAATGTCCCAGAACGGCGTTTAAATCGGTATCGAGCACATCCGCGCTCAGCAGCGCGGAGCCTATGCCGCGGAGCAGCACAAAACGGATGCGACCGCCTTCCACTTTCTTATCCAGCCCCATGTACTGTTTATAACTTTCCGCCCCCAGATCGGGCGCCGTATCGGGTAAACCCGCCGTCCGGTACAGAGCCCGTATGCGGTCTACTTCGGCCGCCGTGAGCAAACCCATGCGCTGCGACAGGTCTGCCGCCAGTACCGTACCCGCCGCCACCGCCTCGCCATGCAGCCAGTTGCCGTAACCCATGCCGGACTCTATCGCGTGCCCGAAGGTATGGCCAAGATTGAGCAAGGCCCGCAAACCGGTTTCGCGCTCGTCCTGCGCCACCACTTCGGCTTTGATCTCGCACGAACGGTATACGGCATGAGCGATGCCGGCTTCGTCCAGCGCGCGCAATTTCCCCATGTTCGTTTCCAGCCAGGCAAAAAATTCCGCATCGTAAATCAAGCCGTACTTGATCACTTCGGCCAGCCCCGCGGATAACTCGCGCGGCGGCAAGGTGCTCAGGGTACCGGTATCTGCCAGCACCAGTTGCGGCTGATAAAAGGCGCCGATCATGTTTTTCCCCAGCGGATGATTGATGCCGGTTTTACCGCCGACCGAGGAGTCGACCTGCGCCAGCAAGGTAGTGGGGATCTGTATAAACGGAACTCCGCGCAGATAACTCGCCGCGGCGAACCCGGTCAAGTCGCCGATGACGCCGCCACCCAGGGCAATCAGCGTGGTCTTGCGCTCGCAGCGGTGCGTCAGCAGGGCATCGAACAGCGTATTGAGCGTTTCCCAGTTTTTATATTGCTCGCCGTCGGGTAATACGACCGGCAGCGCAGTCACGCCGGCTTCTGCCAGTCCGTTGACCAGACGGTCGAGATAAAGCGGCGCAACGGTGGTATTGGTAATCACCGCCACTCTGGGTTGCGGCAAATGTTCGACGATGAGGCGTGGCTGCGCCAGTAAATCCATACCGATATGGATCGGATAGCTGCGATTACCGAGGTCGACCGTTAATGTTTGCATCTGCAGTAATTTTAAATAATAGTAAGATACCCTAATTATACCCAGCAGTAGAACGATTTGGGCGTCAGATGCTAAACTGCGTACTTGCTTTCAGTAGAGACAGACTTATGAGCTATTACAAATACCATGTATTTTTCTGCACCAACCAACGCGACGACGGCGCTCAATGCTGCGGCGCATCGGGCGGACAGGCAATGCGTGACTACGCCAAACGGAAAATCAAAAACCTCGATCTGAACGGCGAAGGGCAGTGTCGCATCAATACCGCGGGCTGCATGGACCGGTGCGACGAAGGCCCGGTATTGGCCATATATCCGGAGGGAATCTGGTATACCTATGTCGACGAGCACGACATAGATGAAATTATTTCGGAGCATTTGCAGCACGGGCGCATCGTCGAACGCTTGCAGATCAAGTAAGCGGCCTTATGAAGCGCTCCAAATTACGTATTCCATGCGCTGTCGGACACATAGAAACCGTGCTTAACGATCCCGGCGATACCCGACGCGGTCTGGCGTTCATCGCGCATCCACATCCTCTGCATGGTGGCACGCTGGATAATAAAGTCGTCCAGAGCATCGCTCAAATCTGCCACGATCAGGCGTATGTCGCCATCCGGCCGAATTTTCGCGGCGTAGGCAGCAGTGATGGCAGCTATACCGGCGGTAGCGGCGAAACCGAAGACATGCTGACGGTAATCGCTTTTGTCCGCAGCCATTATGAATCGACATTACCCGTGGTGCTGGTGGGGTTTTCTTTCGGCAGTTATGTCCAGCACCGGGTCGCGCAACAGATGCCGGTCAAAAAACTATTGCTGATTGCGCCGGCGGTCAATCTGTACCAATTCGGCAGCGTACCGGCCGACGCAGCCATTATACATGGCGAAAACGATGAAATCGTACCCTACGATGCCGCCCAAAACTGGGCTAAAGCTAATAACATCGCGTTCTACGGCATTGCCGGTGCCGGACATTTTTTTCACGGCAAACTGGCGGAACTGAAAAAAGCGGCTCTGACGATATGCCTGTCGTAACCGTAAGCCGACTGGCCAAACATTACGGCACGACGCAAGTCGTTCGCGGCCTAGATCTCTCCATCGAACGCGGCGAATGTTTCGGTTTGCTGGGCCCTAACGGAGCCGGAAAAACCACGACGCTGAAAATGCTGCTGGGATTGATCGAGCCGGATGCAGGAGAAATACGTATCTTCGATACGGCTGTCCCGGCAGAGGCCAGGAGCGCTCGGCAGAATATCGGCGTCGTCCCGCAAATGGATAATCTCGATCCCGATTTTACCGTTACCGAGAACCTGCTGATTTACGGCCGATATTTCGGCCTGCCCGACGCGCTGATCAAAAGCCGCATCCCCGCACTACTTGAATTCGCAGCGTTGACCAGTAAAGCCGGAAGCAAAATTACTACCCTGTCAGGCGGGATGAAACGTCGACTCACGCTCGCTCGTGCGCTGATCAACGACCCAGAACTCATTTTTCTCGACGAGCCGACCACCGGCCTCGACCCGCAAGCGCGTCACGTCATCTGGCAGGGTCTGCGGCGACTTACTCATCAAGGCAAAACCATCTTGCTGACCACTCATTTCATGGAGGAAGCCGAACGCCTGTGCGACCGATTGCTCATCATGGATCACGGTCGCGCCATCGCCGGCGGCAATCCGCGCGATTTGATCACTGCCGAAATCGAGCCTGCCGTAGTCGAAATTTATGGCGAAACGGTCGATCGCTGGGCGCAACGTTATGCGGCAAATTACTGTACCCGGCACGAAATCACCGGCGAAACTTTATTTTGCTATACGCACGACGGGACGGCATTGGTCGCGCATTTACGCGAACAGGAAACGCTGCGCTACGTACAACGTCCGTCCAATCTCGAAGACGTGTTTCTCAAATTCACCGGACGGGAACTGCGCGACGCATGAAAGATTTCGGCCTGCCCCAATTGTCATGGCGTTTCGCGCCGGTATGGCGTCGACATTTTCTGGTCTGGAAAAAACTGGCCGGTTCCAGCATCCTCGGCAATTTGGCCGATCCGATGTTTTACATGCTCGGCTTCGGTTATGGGCTGGGTAGTCTGATGCCGCAGGTCGGGGGCGCGACTTACCTGACTTTCCTGTCGGCGGGCACGATCTGCTACTCGACCATGAACAGCGCAACGTTTGAAGTGCTGTATTCCGGATTTTCGCGCATGCACGTGCAAAAGACCTGGGAAGCCATCCTCAACACGCCCTTGATGCTGGACGACATCATGCTGGCCGAACTCGCCTGGGGCGCATCGAAAAGCCTGCTCTCAGGCTTGGCCATCCTTGCCGTAATCTGGGGGCTAGGATTAGAGCATAGCTGGCTGCTAAGCCTGTGGGCACTCCCGGTTATCATACTGATAGGGTTGACCTTTTCCGGAATGGGCCTCGTAATGACCGCTCTGTCGCCGAGTTACGATTTTTTCATTTATTACTTTACGCTGGTCATCACGCCCATGGTGCTGCTCTGCGGCGTATTTTATCCGGTCGATCGCATGCCGCATTTCCTGCAGATTACAGCGGAGCTTCTGCCACTGTCGCATGCCATCGATCTGGTGCGCCCGCTAATATTGGGATTTCAGCCCTCCAACATTCCAGTTCATATCGCTGCAATGCTGGCCTGGGGAGGCATCAGCTTCTGGCTGGCCGTCAGCCTGACACGCCGGCGGCTGCTGCATTAACACCAACCGGATTAACTTGATGCTTCATCGGATTCTGCTCTTTGACAGAAAATTCGTACGACCAATTCGCCCGATTAAAACAGTAGCCGTTTTATTTCCGGCCCATACCAAACAAGTTTATTATGTTAGCTTCCCGTTTCCGAATAGATCCTTGACGCAGATATGAAAATATCAAAATTTATACTCCTGCTCACCCTTGGCCTGCCGGCAACCGCCTTTGCCGACTGGGTCCAACAGCAGCAAGGACAATTTCAGCAGCAAGTTCAGCAACAGCAACAGGAGATTCGGGATCAGCAGTACCGACAGCAGAAGTATCAAGAGCAATTGCAGTTGCAGCAAGGTAGCGCCTCTTCCTATTCAGCCCAGCGGCAACCCCAGAGCCAGTCCGGTCGGCCATCGCGAACGGGGTTTTTAAAATGGCTGCTAGGGCCCTGAATTCGCAGCCGTCGCTTAAATGATTTACATGAACTATCGTTGATTTGCAATTAATCGGCTCCCGGTCGGTAAGCTTTATCGGCACGGTTCGCGCTGCAGGAATTATCCTCGAATGCCGGATTATCCGATGCAGGCTGGTTTGCTTAACGCGAATTCGGCGAAAGACTCATTCGGTATAAATAAAAAGGAATACGATCGCATGGAAATCACCCTTCTCCAGGCAACGGGAACGGGAATCTTCGCCCTCGCCTTGCTGCACACTTTTGCGACAAAATTTTTTGATGTATTGGCACGCCGTCACCCTGCCCACGCCGGATTATTCCATTTGCTCGGGGAAGTGGAAGTCGTATTCGGGTTCTGGGCCTTCGTTCTGATCGTGGCGATCGCGCTGATATCAAGCGGCGCGCAGGCAACAGCTTACGTCGAATCCCGTCAATACGCCGAACCCTTTTTCGTATTTGTCGTCATGGTGATAGCCGCTTCTCGTCCCGTACTGGAAACGGCCCGAATCCTGTTTGCCGCGCTGGCGCGCAATATGCCGGTCGCGACGCCCGTCGCGCTGGCGTGGCTGGGATTGACGGCAGCCCCCTTACTGGGCTCGCTTATTACCGAACCGGCAGCCATGACGCTGGCCGCGCTGATGCTAGCGCCGCAGATTTTCCGGCAGGAGGTGCCGGAATGGCTAAAATACGGTGCGCTGGGCGTACTGTTCGTCAATGTTTCCATCGGCGGCACGCTGACTTCCTATGCCGCGCCGCCGATATTGATGGTCGCGACGACCTGGAATTGGAATAGCGCATACATGGCGGTAACGTTCGGCTGGCGCGCCATGCTTGCGGTATTGATCAATGCGACGGCCATTACTTTTCTGCTGCGCACGCGACTTGTCGATGCGCAGCCAGCTACTGCCGGCGACTCCGCGCAGCCGTTCTCCTGGGTAGTCAGCGCAATTCATCTGGGATTTCTCGCCGGTGTCGTGATTTTTGCACATCATCCTGTATTGTTTCTGGGTTTATTTCTGTTTTTTCTCGGTTATACCCACGCTTACGAACGTTATCAGAATCCCTTGATGATCAAAGAGGCCCTGCTGGTCGGATTTTTTCTCGCCGGGCTGGTTGTGCTCGGGGGCATGCAGCGATGGTGGCTGCAACCCGTCGTCTCGGCATTCCAACCCGTAACGCTTTTCTTCGGCGCCCTGGGCCTCACCGCCGTCACCGACAACGCTGCGCTGACCTATCTCGGCTCCCTGATCGACGGCATATCCGGGCAGGCCAAATACATGCTGGTAGCCGGCGCTGTCGCCGGCGGCGGACTTACCGTCATTGCCAACGCTCCCAATCCGGCGGGCGCAGCGTTACTTCGACGCGGCTTCAACGATGAATCGATAGGGGCCATCGGTTTACTGCTCGGCGCACTGCCGCCGACTGCGGTAGCGGCGGCATGCTTCCTGATGTAAGAAATACGACGCAGCGCAAATCCGCGCACACAATAGCGATGGTTATCCAAGATTGGGTGAACTATAGTATAGCTATATCATCTGATCTGTTTAAAAGGGTATATCATGACTATCCGTCCTCCAGTGATTCCCTCCTCTGAAATCACCTCCCAGACGCTCTATCTGCAACGTCGGAAATTCATAAGTAATTCCGCCCTATGGGCCTCCGCCGCAATGTTTCCGGAAATCAGCGCAGCCAGTACACGCCTGCATGCCGCAGTCAATAGCCGCTATAGCACCACGGAAACGGCGACCGACTATAAAGACATAACCACTTACAATAATTATTACGAGTTTGGCACCGGCAAATCGGATCCTTCTGAATACGCAACGGATTTAAAAACCCGCCCCTGGACGATTGATATAGTCGGCGAAGTAAAACATCCGAAGAAATGGGATATCGATGCCCTGATCAAGACTTTTCCCTTGGAGGAACGCATTTATCGCATGCGTTGCGTAGAAGGGTGGTCTATGGTTATTCCGTGGCTGGGTTTTCCGCTTGCGAGCCTGATCCGCCAGGCTGAACCTACCGCCAATGCGAAATACGTCGAATTTACCACTCTGTATGATCCCGCTCAAATGCCTGGGCAACGGCGCGCCGTCCTCGCCTGGCCTTATATCGAAGGCTTGCGGATGGATGAAGCGATGCATCCACTTAGCTTGCTGGCGGTAGGTTTGTACGGACGGGCGCTGCCGAATCAGAACGGCGCCCCGCTTCGTCTGGTCGTACCCTGGAAATACGGCTTCAAAAGCGCAAAAGCCATAGTCCGTATCCGTTTTATGGAACAACAGCCGCTGACTGCCTGGTCGCGTAGCGTACCAAGCGAATACGGCTTTTATTCCAACGTCAATCCGGCCGTGGATCATCCACGCTGGAGTCAGGCCAAAGAGCGTCGCATCGGTGAATTTTTCAAACGCGATACCTTGCCTTTTAACGGATATGGCGACCAAGTCGCCGGCCTGTATCGCGGCATGGATTTGCGGAAATATTTTTAATGGATTTTAGAAATCCTGTCAGCCGTCTCAAAATTATCGTTTTCCTGCTGGGCTGGTTCCCGCTGTTACGTCTGGCAATATTGGGCATCGTCGGTAAACTCGGAGCCAACCCGGTTGAATTCATCACGCATTCGACCGGAACCTGGACGTTAGTTGGTCTGATGCTGACCCTGACCATAACTCCGTTACGACAATTGACCGGCTATGCCGGTCTCATCCGCATCAGGCGCATGCTGGGCTTATTTACCTTTTTTTATGCCAGCCTGCATTTTGTCACCTATATTTGGCTGGATCAGTTCTTCGATCTGCAGGCAATCGTTAAAGACGTGTACAAACGCCCCTTCATTACTGTCGGTTTCATGGCCTATCTCTTGCTGATTCCGCTGGCGCTGACTTCCAGCAATGCCATGATCCGCCGTCTGGGCGCAAAACGCTGGCAGCGTTTGCATCGCCTCGTTTATCTTATCGCGATATTAGGAGTAGTGCATTACTGGTGGCTGGTGAAAAAAGACATACGTCAACCGCTGCTTTATGCAGGAATTCTTGCCGTCCTATTGGGTTGGCGCGCGGTTCGACGGCAACGCGCTAAGGATTAAACAGCCCGCAGTCCGAAATTCAGTTCTCAGACCGACTTCTTGAACAAATTGCGGAATCCGATAGCAGCTTGGAGTTTGGCTTGCCAGTACCCTGATCGGCCTATAGCATGCATCGGAGTAAAAGTTGATTTGCCGCATTTATTTGTTTAACAGAATTGCGGTAAACTACAATAATCGTCAACAATAACAACTATTAGAAAGCGACGCGTGGCTACAAGGATCAGAGACAAACAGGGGCGCAAATACCACTCTCATCCAGTCTGTCTCGAACCTGCATTGTCGCCTTGCTATTGGCCTCTGCAGACGAATAGCCTGTCGATCAGTTTCGTTCGCATATTGCCTTGGCCCGGCCTGCTGGCGGTCGCGCTGATACTCATCAGCCTATCTTGTCAAGCGCAGCCAACGGAGTTGACAGGTCAATGGTACGAGGTGCCGCCCAATACCAACTGTACAACCATACCGAGATTGCATTGTCCAGGCATGCAGCCTGTCACTACTTTGAATCGTACTGGCGGCCACTTCCTCTGGCAAGGCGCATTTACGCTCACCGTCCCCAGCCAACTGGTATTGGATTTCAAGAACTCCAGCGTAATAGGCCATTTCACGCATCAGATTTTCGACGAACGCGGACATCTTGTCGGCCTGTCCAGCGGCGGCATCGAAAGCGACGCCGCCAATCCTTTTTTCCTGCGCCATGGTCGCGAATTCACATTACCGGCAGGCCACTATCGTCTGATAACCAGCCTCGCATCGCCGTTTCTGCTCGCGCAACCCGTGCCTTATCTGGATACCTTGAGCCATTACGAACAAGCGGTCAAAACCGGAGACGCCGTCACTCTGATGTCCATGGGCGTTCTGTTCGGCCTGATGTTCTATTATGCCGTGCTGTCAGGCATCCGGCGCAATGCAACGGACGGATTTTACGCATTGTTCATACTCGGGAATCTGTTATACAACGGAACAGCTTTGCTCGTATTCCGGGAATTGTTCGATTGGCACTGGTTCTATCTGATCAGTTTTCCCATCCTGTTTTCGAATGGTATTTATGTTCTGTTCGTTCTGCGCCTGCTCAACATCAGCTATGAAGACAACCCCCGGCTTTACCGCATCGGCATAGGGCTAATCGGATTATTCGCCGCGTTCCTGCTGTTGGCGCTGTTACAACCAGACTGGTCGCTCGAACTCGATCGCGCCGGCGTAGCTCTGTTTCTTCTGTTTGGCCTGACGGCAGGGGCAGTGCGAACGCGGCAAGGGCATTTTTCCGCGCCGGCGTATCTTGCCGCTGTGCTGGTTTTTTTCGTCCTGGGCGTACTGTCGATTTCATTAGGGAGATTGAATGGGGTATACACCATTTACATCGAACATCTGGGATTACTGGCCGTAACCATCGAGGCCCTGCTGCTCGCGCTAGTCCTGGCCCAACAATTTTCACAATTGCGCATGCAGTTCGAACATGCCCACGCACATGCTACGCTGGATGCTCTCACCGGACTGCAGAACCGGCGCGGTTTCTTTGAAGCAGGCATTGCCGAACTCGAACGTTCTAAACGTTATGAACACTCATTGTCGATCATCTTTCTCGATCTGGACAATTTCAAGCAACTCAACGATGCTCGCGGTCACGATATCGGGGATGGCGCACTGCGGTCAATTGCCAAAAAACTGCGTTCGGTTTTACGTTCAAATGATCTGCTGGCCCGATTGGGCGGCGACGAATTTGCCATTCTTCTACCCGAAATCGGCGCTTCCGCCGCCGCCGAAGCAGGACAAAAGATTTTCCTCGCAGCCAGCAGCGCACTGCAAGATTTCCAGCCCGCGACCGTCAGCATCGGCGTAATTCATTTTACCAAAGTTACAAAAACTTTCTCCGCCATCATGAAAATGGCGGACGAACTTATGTATGAAGTCAAAAAAAGCGGCAAAAACAATGTGAATATTCGTTACTACAACTAATTCCTGATTGCGCAGACTCGTTCTCGATTTTCCTGAACCACCAAACCGGTTTGCGTTTTCGAACAATTTTCCTTTCGGACAACGCTCCAAATATACGTCCGATCACGTAGATTCCTTAAGTCGATTACGTCATCAAAGACACCGCTTAATCAACATTTCAGATATCAAGACGTTTAGCGATCTAATACGCCAGCGCTGCGAAGTCGATTGCCGCGGCCGCTTGTGGGTAGCGACAAAAAAAGCGCGGGCTGCTACAAATAATAAAGGGTAGCATCCCATTTAGATACATTTAGATACTGGCTGCCCGTACGTCATGAAATCACACACCGCACGGGCTTGCTTATTTAGAATGCGTAGCCGAGACCAATCTTGAAAGTAGTGAGTTTATTGTCAAGTTGTACATTTTGCGACGACGACGGATAGTTGAAAGTCGTGTAGTTCAAACCGATATTAGCGTGTATGGCAGAAGTAAAAGCGTAATCCGCCGCAATCCCGACTTGATATAGCGTTGTATCGTTAATGCTGGAAGATTGGCCACCTGATGCAGCATTCCCGCCAAAAGTGCGCCCCAACAAAGCGTTCGCGGACAACACCCATTGCTTCGCCGGAGAATATTCGCCGAGCACGCCTGCACCGTAATATTCATTAGTGAAATCAGCTGAAATAGTTGGTGCCGAGGAGCCGTCGTACCAGGCGTGATAACCCAACTCGCCGTACGGAGTCAACATCACCTGATTATTCAGCGAAAACCCTTTACCGTAACGAATATTCGCATTCTTCAATTTCGTCGCATCCGAAAAGCTACCAGGCCCTGACCAACCCGTATTCCCCCTGTTATAACCGTAGCTTGCTTCAATATAATCGTTCCCTAGCCACAGATTTTTCATCATCGATGCAGATAACGCAAATCCTGGAACGTTCCCGGTGTCATTTGCAGTTATGCCGTTATATTGAGGGGCAGAGATGGAAATATTTTGCGAGGTAATCTGAACAGCCGCCTGATTATTGGCCGACAGGATATCTGCGGTATCGGCATAAGCCGCCAATGGAACCAGCGTAGCGGCGGTAATTAAAACAATATTTTTAATATTTTTCA
>DAIETB010000034.1:0-3074 GCA_027345925.1 Sulfuriferula sp. | reverse complement strand
ATGACCGGATATGCCTGCTCCCTGGCCGGCGAAATCGTTTCCTACACGCCTAAAAAAGCGGGTAAGGAAATCGAGCAAAACAAATCGGTATGCACCGTGGAATCCGGCAAATGGGTCGGCCCTGTCAAAGCTCCGGTAACCGGTGAAATCCTGTCGACCAATCCTGATGTTGCAGCAAAGCCCGGCACCATCAATCACGATCCGTACGGTAGCGGCTGGCTCGTGAAAATGAAGCCGACAAACTGGGACGGCGAATCCGGAACTCTGGTAACTGGCGCTGCAGTCGCCAGCGGTTTTGAAGCTAAAATGAATGCTGACGGCTTCGGCGGCTGCTAAATCTCTGTATTAATGCCGCGTATATTGAGTCGCCGATATGGCTAGATCGCATATGCCGGTATGATAGTACGGCAATTACGGCTGACTTTAGTCAGGCGAATGAAGTTGAAAAGCTAGGCATAATAGGGGTGATTTATCGCCCCTATTGTTTTCTTGAGACGCAAAACCCTGCCGTAGTCAGGGATTAAGGCTAAGCATGAGTAGTAATTGGCTGGAAGTGCTGGAACGGGTAGAGCCGCTGGAAGGCGTTAATCTTGATGCCGGGCTGGTACAGGACATGCAGCAACAGCTTGCAGGCATGGCAGGTAATCAGGTCGGTCGCGTAAATTTTTATACGCCAACCTTTAAAGCCTTTGCGAGCTCTGAAATTACGGGTTGCGGGAAAAGCGCATGGCCTGCCATTTCCATTACTGGTGGCGATTGCAAACTGCAATGCGATCATTGCAAGGCAAAAATTCTGGAACCCATGATCGCTGCGCGAACGCCGGAAGATTTATGGCGCACTGTCAACGAACAGATTAACGGTGGTGCACAGGGGATGCTGCTGACGGGCGGATCGAATCACCGCAACGAAGTGGAATACGGTGATTACTATTCGACCATTCGGCGCATAAAAGACACGTTCCCGGATTTTAAAATAGCCATGCATACCGCGCTGGTCGATATGGATATAGCGCGACGTATGGAAGACTGCGGGATCGACGCCGCCATGATGGATGTGATCGGTTCGCAGGACACCATTACTCAGGTCTATCATTTGCGCCGTACAGTCGATGATTTCGAAAAAACGCTGGAATACCTGGTATCGACCCAGCTTAAAGTTGTCCCGCACATAGTAATAGGACTGCATTACGGCAATCTGCTCGGCGAATGGAACGCCTTGGAAATGATCCGGCGACATACTCCGCAAGCAGTAGTGCTGGTAGTAGTGATGCCGTTTTACGCACCGGAAAACCGCCCGTTCGCCACGCCTGTGAGCAGCGAAGTAGGTCGTTTTTTTCTGGACGCACGCAAGGCATTACCGGATTTGCCGCTGTTACTCGGCTGTGCGCGCCCTCCGGGCATGACCAAGCTCGAAATCGACAGTTATGCCGTGATGGCGGGTTTGAATGGCATTGCCCACCCTTCCGACGGAATGGTCGAGCTGGCGGTGCGTCTGGAGCGCGACGTGCGGGTTACCCCGGCTTGCTGTTCCATCGCTATCGGCGATGAAGTCATGGCGATCGAAACTGATGAATCCGGTTTGCAGGTCGATATCGAACGCGTCATTGCGCACGAGCGCACCAAGCGTCCGAATTTCGGTAGCGGAGCTCTGGCAGGCATAAAAGTGGTGACCAGCGGACTGCCAGAGGCCGTCGGCGGATGCTGCGGCTGACATGGGATCGAATCGAACCGTCTGGCGCCTGCTCGATACCGGAGAACGCCGGGCTGCAGAAAATATCGCCCTGAATCAGACCTTGTTGTCGGGGCGGCAGCAGGGGATTACTCCGCCTACATTACGCTTTCTGGGTTTTCAGCCATCGGCATTGCTTGGGTTCCATCAGAGTGCCGCACAGGAACTTAATCTGGATTATTGCCGCAGCAACCGAATAACGGTGCAAAGGCGGATTACCGGAGGCGGAGCGCTGTACTGCGATAACCGGCAATTGGGCTGGGAATTGTATTTGCATAAACGAGAACTCGGAACGGCCGATATGGCCGCCATTGCGCAACGAATTTGCGTGGCAGTAGCCGGCGGAATTTCGCAGTTGGGGATCGACGCCCGCTTCCGTCCGCGCAACGATCTGGAAGTGCAGGGCCGGAAAATAGGTGGCACCGGCGGCGCCTTCGACGGCGATGCCATTTTATATCAAGGTACGCTGCTTATCGATTTCGATGTCGAATTAATGCTGCGGGTACTGAATATCCCGGCGGAAAAGCTGTCGGATAAATCCGTCGCTTCGGCACGGGAACGTGTGACCAGTCTGGCCGAATTGCTGGGTAGCGCGCCGGGCAGAGACGTTGTCGTTACATTGATTGCCGATGCGCTGGCGAAAGAATTCGATGTGGAAATGAGCGTCGGAGAACTTAATTCCGAAGAGCAGCAATTATATAACGAAGCCCTCGCACAGATCGATCATCCCGACTGGGTAGACATGCTGACACACCCGGCCTCGGACCGACCCGTATTGACGGCGGTACACAAATTCGGCGGCGGCCTGCTGCGCGTAAATATCGCGTACGACATCGCGCATCATCGCATGAAACAGGTATGGTTCAGCGGCGACGTATTTATCAGTCCGCGGCGTACTCTGATCGATCTGGAAGCGGTGCTGCGGGACAGCAGTGCAGAACGTATGGAAACGATCGTGCGCGAATTCTTTCAAACGCGTACTGTCGATATGCTGGGATTGACCCCGGCCGATATCGTCAGCCTGTTAAGCCAGGCCATTGCGACGACAGGAGTGACTGCATGAACCGGAGCGTGGATGTCCTGATCATCGGACTCGGCCCCGCGGGCGCGGCCGCAGCGCTGGCAGCGGCGGAAAAAGGCCTGTCGGTGATAGCGGTAGATCGCCGTCGGGAAATCGGCGTACCGGTTCAATGCGCGGAATTCATTCCATTGCCGCTAGGCAAATACGCACGGAGCGACGGCGTTATCTATCAAACGATACGGGGTATGAAAAGTTATTTGCCGTCGGGTACGATGGAAGACACGGCATTTCCCGGCCTGATGATAGACCGGGCGGCGTTCGATC
>DAIETB010000029.1:0-6415 GCA_027345925.1 Sulfuriferula sp. | reverse complement strand
CCGGTAAACAATACGGCAAATTCCCAGAAAGTGAATACGGGTAACCTAAATTTGCTTTGAATGAAAAAATACAGGAAATAGAAAACAAAAAGCAGCATGAACACCATCTGGGCAATCGACCATCGAAACGCCGATGCCGTAACAAACATCAGGATACCCAGCACCCCTGCTCCCGCTATCATGAAGAGCGGAATAATGAAGCCTATGGTTGCGGCAACGCCCACCACCAACCCAAAAAACAGGGTTCCCAGAGCAAAAAGCAGTAAAATAATCCGTCTGCTTGTCGTATTTGTTGTTGTCGGAATTGTCAGCACTTAAAATCCTTTATCTTCCTGCAAAAGGGCGATGCGGCAAACGCGGTAATGCTGCCGGATTGCGCCCCGCGCCAGGGTCGCCGACTGTTTGACCGGATAATTACAAAATCGCATTCAAGTCCAGAAGAAATAATTTGGGATTTCATTGCGGTGTGCTTTTTAGAAAACGGCCGACCGGCAATACCGAAAGCAGCCACCCTTTTTCCCGGCTGGAAAACGGCGATACAATGAAAACCACCAACAGAAACAGCAACGCCGACAAGGGTGCCAACACAAACCATGGCGTATGTAATAACACTAAAGGAGTGCATGCGACAATCGCGACCAGACCCGCGACCAACATTTTCCCGAATCCTGTCCAGTCAGGCTGCAAAACTTCTTTGGTAAAAAAATGCAGGGCAACGAGACATGTGCCCGACCACAATAATTCAGTACCTCCAAATGCAACGGCCATACCGTTCGCGCCGTATAATTTCGCCAAAAACGTGCCCATGGGCAACCCGATCGTACTAACCCCGGTTGCGATCAATACCGGCCAGGATATTTCTCTGGCCATACAATACATCGATAATGTCAAATTCATAGCCAAAGGCAATAATCCTCCGATCAGGAGAACCACGACCGTACCCGCGTGCGCATAATTGCCGTGCGACAATATAGACAGTACCGGCGAACCGGCGAAATACATGAAGGCGATGATCGGCAATATCATCAACCAATTTATTTTGATAATGGTTCCAACCAGTTCCGACAGCAATGCGGTACCATCCGGCTTTTTTGCTGTCGCAACAAAAATCGGCCTGAATATTCCCGTGAGCAGGATGGCGGGCATATAGCGTTGAATGACAGCGGTCAGGGCATAGGCAAAACCGAATATCGCGAGCATGCTCGAACCCGAGACGCCAGCCAGCGCCAATTTCAATGCGTCAGGCCCATAAACCAGGCCTAACAGATCCGCGGCAAAAACAGGCAAAGCAAATTGCATCATCCTTCGGATACTGACAAACTCCGTCGCTTCGTCATCATTTACATAGTTCCTGGCCCGGCGATATATATCCAGCAACAGGACTAGCGCAATAGAGGCGCCAATAAATGTCGCGACAATTTCGACTTGCACAACTTGCCGGATAGTTATGCCGCCCTGCAAAACAAAAAAACCGATACCCAGCACTCTTAACCAGGTACGAGTAATAAGCGTGGACTGACTGCGGCTTTGACATAACATGGAATCGAATATGGCTTCTATAAATCGGGCCATACCTTCGCAAAATACCACGATCGCCAGCAATGGGATGAGGCTGATAGTTCGCACCGACCGGTCGGAAAGTGAATGCAGCAGCGAAGGGAATAACGCAAGACCGCCCGCCACCAGCAGTAGAGTGACGGCACGCCAGCCCACCAGGCCCCACACTGGGCCTCGAGGAAAAATTTTACCGTCTACGCGCTCATCGGCATTCACGTAGCGGAAGACGGTATAGAGCAGGCCGAAGTTACTGGCAAGTATCAAAATCTCGGCGCTCGCCCATAAAGCAAAATAAATACCGTACTCCGGCGTACTTAATTTACGCGAAAGCAACACTAAAACCAGCAAGCCGCCCACTGCCGACAAGGGCCTGGCGATCAGCATGGAGCCCATGCTTTGCTTGACGCGATGGGTGGTATTTTTTTTCACTTGCGGTTCACGCTCGACAACAGCAGTACGATTCTGCCGGGCATTGAAATATCAAGGCGCATTTTGGGCTCCTATGATTCTGCTTCTGGCTTTTGTATTTAACGATTCCACTAGTTCATCCACGAAATTATTTTGCATGGCGTATGCGTGCTGGACATTTTTATCGATAGAAGAAACCCGAAACAGCAAACCGTCCGGGATAACCCCAGTAAGACCGTAACGTAATTGAGCGAGCTTCCAGCGCAAGCCGTCAACCTCCACTTTATTTCCTACCGTAGTCCAGTACGTGATGGGTTCAACGCGATGATCGTGAGTCGCCACCATGCGCTTTACGGGAATAATGCGATGATTGGGCAAGGCCATGACTGTTTTGACCAGTCCGGTAATTTGAAAGCCTTGCGTCGGATAACAGTTTTCAGGTCTATGAACCTGCATGTCGTCGCTCTGATTGCTGCCGTACGCAATTGCCAGCATGACGCGATCGCCTGCCGGATCAATGTATGTTCGCGATAGCGTCTGATTATAAACTGCATTGATTCGCTGCTGCGTGGCCGGGTCTATTACCATGAGATTGAGTTCCGGCTGTTCTTTCCACTCGCCGAATTGCACCGGAATCAATGTGTTCAAATCGACCATCGCGCCTGCGCGCATCCTTTGCACATGAGGCGTTGCGACCTTGGTCAACCCGACCGCTGCAATCATCAGCAGGCCTATCATATAGTAACCCCCATTACGAAGTAACATGACCGACCTCCGCCTTACGATCGGGAAATGGAATTCCCAAAAGATTATCGAGTAAGAAATGGTTCAATATGCTGGCGGTAAACATGACTATTCCTGCAAATTGGTGCAAATAACTTTGCCCTACTTCGTCGCCGTAATAATAGGTTAGCAGTACCAGAAACAGGACGCGTATGACATTGGAAGTAAATGCGACGGGCAGGATAGTCGCCAGCAAGATCGCATTGCGCATAAAGCTGGTACGCTGCATGACCTGCATATACAATATTCCGAGAGCGCTGAGCGAAAACATCGAATTCAATCCCGAACACGCATCCGCCACCAACAGCTCATAATAGCCTATCGATATAGTGACTCCGGTGCGCGCAATCGGATAGCCGGCCGCATAGAGGAGCTTGACGACGATGACGGATATATAATATTTCAGCGGACCGGTGAGCGCATCGACTATGAACCCAGGGACTGGTATCATAAAAACGATAAAAAACAGCGGGAACCATAATTTCAGTACGGTAGGGACGCCCAATGTGATCAAAAGCGTTCCGGTCAATATCGGTATTTCAGCGCCGATTTCGAAAATCAGAATCTGCTGCGACCGGCCGACGATGTACAACATTAAACCGAATATCAGCAAAATCGATCCAAGTACAGGTTTGGTGCGCGTCGGCGGCAACAGCAAGGCCGAGCGATGCA
This sequence comes from Sulfuriferula sp., assembly GCA_027345925.1. Lineage (GTDB taxonomy): Bacteria > Pseudomonadota > Gammaproteobacteria > Burkholderiales > Sulfuriferulaceae > Sulfuriferula. The sequence goes on along the minus strand of DAIETB010000029.1, from coordinate 2,995 downwards.
TCCATACCTGCCAGATCACTACCAGCAATATGATCGGCCCGTGACCGTTTTCTTCCGTATTCCAGATGGTTTGACTAAGATCGTAATAAGTAGGCAAAAACAATGCTGCCAAGCCTATAATTACGGGCAACCACTTGAAATTTATGCCGCTGCCTCCTCCCCATAAGCCGTAACGGCCGATCGTCTGGTCATTTGCTTGCATGATCGATATTAAAATTGGTTTAGAACCGTACCGACTACATTCACGCCGGTTTCGTTAAGAGTGTTCGCCAGAGTGGAAATATCGCCCACTTTGGTATGATCCTGGCGCGCGGCAATCAAGGCGCCTTCCGTGCGCAGACAGACGGTTGCCGTCTCGGAAAAGGTCCCCGGCGATGTATCGACTATTATCGCATCGAAATATTCTTTATACGAATTCAGCAAGCTGACCATTCCTAACCGGGACAGCAATTCTGCCGGATTCGGGGGAATCGTTCCCGCTGTCAGTACCGACAATCCGACAAAAGAAGGAATCCTGATCGCGGCAGTCAATTCGGCTCGACCGATCAGAATATCTGACAACCCCGCCCGGTTGCCGAGATTGAAGATGCCATGCTGACGCGGTTCGCGCAAATCGGCATCGATAAGCAGCGTACGTTCGCCCAATTGAGAAAAAACTACTGCCAGATTGGCTGCAAGACTGCTGACACCATCGTTTCTTTGAGTGCCGACGACGCTCAGCGACTTATGTCCGAAAGCAAACCAGCGCAACATCAACTGGCTACGCAATGCGCGCAATTGGTCGACCTGCGGAGAAAATGGCGTATACGCCGCTACCAGTTCCGGACTGAAGCCGCCTTCGCCCGACGACAGGTAAGGGTAATCGAACTGCTGGGCCAAAGCGTATCGAATATCGTTTTCGGTAACCAGACCCAGTCTTACGGCAGCATCGCCGAAGCGCAAATTGTCGCTTTTTTGCAAACGCAGGATCTTTTCCGCATCGGAAGGAGCCAGCTTGCCCGCGTCGAGCAAAAGCTTGCCTAACTTTTGCTCAACGTAAGGAATCTGCAATTTATCGTCTTTTTTGATCTCGCTATTCAGTTCTTTCATGTCGTTGCCCGATCTTTCAGATAATTATAATCAACGTCAGGAACTAACGTCCGAGGAGCCGCGTAGAGCCTATCTGGCGTGGGGAATATCCAATGGAACCCGCCACCACTCCCAGCACTGGAGCCGACAAGGCATACGCCAGATCGTCCGCCCCACGCACTCTGCGATCCATCATTTCCAGTATTATGCCGAAACCCAGACCCAGCAATCCGCCCAGGAATATCGAAGCTATTACAACAAGTATTTTGTTGGCGCCGTTCGGTTTCGTCGGCGGCACGGCGGGGTTAAGTATCGAAATATCGCTCTGATTAGCCTTGGATTTCAATTTGAATTGCCCATAAGTACTCATGCCGGTATCGTACATGCGTTGCGCGTTATTGACGTCGCGCAGCAATACCGCTCCTTCGTCCTGCTGATTTTCAAGCGAAATCAGCCGCGATTTTTGTGCCGCCAGCGCGTTGCGCAATGAGGCTTCGCTCTGCTGTGAGACATTTGCGTTAGTGGCGATGCTTTGCCGCGCCTGTTCCGTCTGGCTTGCCAATTCCTGCCGAAGCTTGTTTACCTCCGCCAGCGCACTTTTGTATTCGGGATTATTGGGCCCGTCAGTACTGGCTAACTGGCTGAGTTTGGCCTGCTGTTGGGAAAGCGCTATGTTAATGCTTTGCACAGTGGGATTATTGATGACATCAGGCAAGCCTTTAGCCGCGCTTTGACTCTTGGATTGACTGTCGTAACTTTTGGCTTGCGCCTCAACCAAAAGCGCCGACAGTGCATTGTATCGCGCGGTGTCGGCACTGCCATGAGCGCTGGAAGTACCATTCAGGCCCGTTTCGCCGCTTATGACGATACCATGCACCTTCTCGTACTGTGCCAGCTTATTCTGACTATTTTCCAGATTATCCCTCAGCTCCTTGAGTTGCTGATCGTACCAGGCGGCAACCCCTTTTGCCGGTTGAGTTTTTAAATCCAGATTTGTCTGGATATAAGCGGTGACAAAGGCGTTGGCGATAACCGCGGCCGATCTGGGCGTAGCACCGGTATAACTGATTTGAATCACATTACTTTCATGCGAAGGCTTGACATACAGCCGCGGGGAGAGAAGCGTATCCGCCACCCAGTCACGAATATTCTCATGTCCATGTTTCTGCTTCAGAAAAGCCTGTTTTACTTTTGGATCATTCGCCAATCCTAAATTATCCACTACCCGCGTTGCCACGCTATGACTGCCAATAATATCGACTTGCGTCGCGATGTATGCAGGCATGGTCTGCGTGGTCAACCGGGTACCGGTAACCAGATCCATACTCGGGCTATCGATTACCACCTCAGCCGTTGCCGTATACCCTTTTGATAATAGCAGACTGGAAAGAATAGCTCCGATTACCGTCAGCACCAAAGTGCTTAAAATAATTTTTTTTCGGGCTTTCAAAACCAACAATAGCTGAGTCAAATTCATGATATATCCGCCTTAAAATAAGCTTTCTTTGACGTAAACCACATCGTTAGGCTGCAATAATTCAGACTGGGTTGCTTTGGTCGTGGAAATCTTTCCATCTGCGCCGTCCTGCCGGCGAATTTCCACACCTCTTTCGGTGCCGCGCGGAGTGATGCCGCCGCCCAATGAAATCGCTTCCATGATATTCATGTTTTTCTCCAGCCGGTAGGCGCCCGGATGCTGCACTTCGCCGTAGATATAGAATACTTCAGCCTGCGGAACATATAGAATGTCACCGCTGCCCACCGGATAATCCAGACTGGTTTTGCCTTCCTTGAACAAGGCGATCGTATCGATAGGAGTGCGTTTAACCTGATCGCCGACTTTGTGCAGCAATATGACCGTATCGGATCCGTGAGGGCCGATGCCGCCGGCCAGGGCCAGCAAATCGCTGACTGTGGTGGCTGATTC
>DAIETB010000024.1:0-3317 GCA_027345925.1 Sulfuriferula sp. | reverse complement strand
CTAAATCTGCTCGTGTAAAGTGCCTTATCAAGAAATTAACAGACTTGTCTGCCGTGTTGAAACTTTGCATCAGCAAGTCAGAGAGGTTTCGCGGCAATATTGCCCGGATACCGTGTCGACTTTCTCAAACTCTGGATTAGCTACCTTCCTGCCATTATGACCATTACACATTTAATCAGCCTCGCCAACGATTCCGGCGGTACGCTATACCTGATGCTCGTGCTGCTGCTCATCGCCCTGACCATCACCATCGAGCGCGCCCGCTACCTGGCCAACATGCAGCATGGAGGCGCCAGACTGATCGCCCTGCTCGCCGAGCAGGAGGGCCGGCTCGATTCGTTTTCCATGCCGGATTCATTAGCCAAATTACCTCATGCCGGATTATTCGACATCGTGCGTCGCGAGGGTAACCGCATCGACCGAGCGACGCTGGACGAACATCTGGAAGAAGTCATCATGCATGAAGTGCCATTACTGGATCGTTCCCTGTGGATGCTGGATACGGTTATTACGCTGGCGCCGTTGATGGGCTTGTTCGGCACGATCATCGGCATGTTCAACGCCTTTCACGTATTGAGCGACATCCAGAACAATCCGGCGCAAATTACCGGCGGCATCGCCGAAGCCCTGATTGCTACCGCCTCGGGGTTATGCATCGCGATGATAGGCCTGGTCGCATACAATGCGCTCAATACCCGGGTCCGCACGGTGCTGCATCAGCTAGAAACCCTCAAACTGATGCTGATCAACCGCTGCAGTCAGTTAAAAAATCCGGCCGCGACTGGCGGCCACAATCCCGTCGGACTGATACGTAGTCCTGTGCGAGCCTGACATGCGTTATCTCGAAACCAAAAAAGCCCGGATAGAAATTATCCCGATGATCGATATCATGCTTTTTTTGCTGATTTTCTTCGTCATGCTGACCTTGCGCATGATCCCTTCTTCGGGCCATCTGACCAGATTGCCGACCAGTTCGACCGCTGTCACCATACCCCCGCCCAAATTACTGGTCGAAATCAGGACTGACGGCAATCTGCTAGTTGAAGGAAAAGTGCTGACTCCGGCGCAGCTGACCGCCCGGTTGCGAGAGCGCGACAACAGTAAAACCGCTATTACCATAGCCGGTAATCAATCGGCGTCGCTGCAGCAAGTCATGAACGCCATCGACGCGATCAAAGCGGGTGGCGCGACCGAAATCGGTTTGGCGACGCGACATGACGATGGCAAGTAATACCTTATCTAGCCCGGGATTCCTGCCGAAACCGGCCCAGGCTCTGGGATGGGCCCTACTACTTGAAATCGCCTTGCTCGGCGGCCTCATCGTCATCTTCTCTCATCCTCAACCGCCCCAGCCCAAATTGTCGCCCGCAGTTGCGCTGACGATAGTCGATGCCGTCGCGCCGCCTTTGCCGGTCACTCCACCCAAGCCTAAACCCCTGCCACCGCAGCCGAAGTCTAAACCGGTGCCCAAACCCGCAATCACGCCGCATCACAACAAACCGGCACCCCCGACGCCCGCTCCGGTCGCAAAAACGGAACCGTTACCCCAGACAGCGAAACCGACGGCGTTTACGGAACCGGTGGCTGCCCCAGCACCGCCGCCTCCACCCGATCCGGCACCCGCAACCGCCAGTAAAACCGATATGCATGCCGAATATCAGGATAAGGTGCGCGCCGCCGTGCAGGCTGCGGTGTATTACCCGCCGATTGCCGCCGCCATGCATTACAGCGGCCGGGTTCGGGTCGAATTCCGACTAATCGACGGGACGCCCAGCGATACGCGCATCGTAACTTCCAGCAACATAGGCCTGCTCGACCGTGCTGCGCTGCAGGCCGTCCAATCGGCGCATTATCCGGCTCCGCCGGAGGATCTGCGCGGCAAAGACCAGTTATTCCAGATCTGGATCGCGTTAACCTTAACCAATTCCGAGTAGGCCTTTCATGAAGCATTTGCCGATTTCGCTGCGAGCGCACGTCATTGCCGGTTGTGCTCTCGCCATCGTTTCCGGCTGCGTTTACGCACAACCCCCGCTACCGGCATACAGCGCCTTTGTCGTTCTGGGCGAACACGGCCGCGCCACCGCCCGCGTCATTACCGATGCCGCGGCATGCCCGAACATGCGGCTGGACTGGCATGAAATTCCTATGCGGCTTCGCGCCGACGCCGAAACGATCCCGCTCAGAGCGACCCGTTCGGCGTCAGCCGATTCCAAACCCTCCGCCTTTCCTGTTCTGACCTGCGAAGCCGATATCCCCGAGGGCGCAACCAGCGCCACGGTTTACGGTAAAACATTGCCCTTACCGGCCAGAACGGTACAGCGCATCGTCGTTATCGGCGATACCGGCTGCCGCCTGAAAAAATCCGAAGCGGCCTATCAGGCCTGCAACGATGAACGTCAATATCCGTTTGCCCGGCTCGCCGCGCAGGCAGCGGAATGGAAACCGGATCTGGTAATACATGTAGGCGATTATTTATACCGCGAGAATCGCTGCCCCGCCGATCGAGCCGATTGTGCAGGCAGCCCCTGGGGCTATGGCTGGGATGCCTGGCAAGCTGATTTTTTCCGGCCAGCTGCAGCATTACTGAGCGCCGCGCCCTGGATTATGGCGCGCGGCAACCACGAATCCTGTTCGCGAGCGGGACAGGGCTGGTGGCGCTTCCTCGACCCGCAGCCGCTGATCGCAGGCCGCGATTGCAATAAAGCCGACAACGATTTTATCGGTGATTACAGCGATCCCTACGCCGTGCCTATCGGCGGCTCGACGCAAATCCTGGTTTTAGATACTTCCAACACGATCAATAAACCCATTCCTCCCGACAATATACGCGCTGCAAAGTACACTCGCCTTTATCGGCAGTTAGCCGTCCTGGCACGGCAATCGCCCTACAATATCGGCGTCGATCATCACCCGCTGCTCGGTTTTGCCGCAGAGCAAAACGTACACGGAACAGTCGAGCTTTTTCCCGGCAATCGCGGGCTGCAATCGGTATTTGGCCGCATCGACCCGGACTTGTTGCCGCACGGCATACAAATCATGCTTTCCGGCCACGTCCACGTCTGGGAAGCGCTCAGCTTTTCCAGCCCTCATCCAGCGCAATTCATCGCGGGATTTTCCGGCACCCAGGAAGATACCGTACCGCTGCCGTCTACGCTACCGGCCAACAGCTCGCCAGCTCCGGGCGCTGTCGTCTCGCACTTCAGTTCCTGGGTAAACGGCTTCGGTTATATGACGATGGAGCGTAACGGTCCCGGCCGATGGGAAGTGAAAATCCGGGATATGAACGGCAAGCAAATGAATGCGTGTCATGTTACCGG
>DAIETB010000257.1:0-12373 GCA_027345925.1 Sulfuriferula sp. | reverse complement strand
CTACTGAGTTTGCTCAGCATCCGATTGGGCGCTAACTGGTACGGTTACGGATTCGCCGTAGCACTACTCGTCACAGTAGTCGTGGGCCTGTATTGGCTGGACCGTAAAATGGCCATTCTGGAATACGAAACATTCATGCTGCAAAAATAGAATGCCGGACAAAATCTTGCAGTCTCCCATTCAATAACTCAAATATTTTTTGAAACGATAAGTTGCGCCGCTTTTCTCGCCTCTTCGATCTCTTGCCGGTAAATCGAGGTCGAATAGCTTGCGCCCGCAGTACGAACCTGTGTCGCAAGCGGCGGCAATCTCAGGTAATTGCTGACATCGATAGCTATCGAAACGGATGTTCCCAGGCGCAAAGGATATGCGTTTAATTCCTTCGCCGCAAGGCTGATCCGTACAGGAACCCGTTCGACGATATGAATATAATTGCCGGTCGCGTTATTGGCCGGAAACAGGCTGAACGTGCTGCCGCCGGAAGGTTCGATTCCGATCACCGTCCCGTGAAATGTCGTTTTTCCTCCATAAATATAGGCATGTATCGTTACCGGTTGCCCGGTCCGGACGCGCGCCAGTTTCGTTTCTTTCAGATTGGCGGTTATCCACACCCCGTCGAGCGGCACGATGGACATCAGATGCTGTCCTGCTTTTACCTGTTCACCTGCCTCAACTTGCCGGTCGGCGATATAACCGTCCACCGGCGCAAAAATATCGGAACGCCGGTACTCTATGTATGCTTCGACAAATGCTGCCCGCGCTTTGCGGACTACCGGATTATCGACAACCCGAGTGCCGTTCACCAACGCTTGCGCTTTGCGCAAGACCGCCTTCGCCTGTGCGATCCTTCCGTCCAGTACCGCAATATCGGCTTGCGTATCGGCTACCAATTGAGCGGATACGGCGCCGCTGTCCCGGGCGATTTCGTACCGTACGAGGTCGGCTTGCAGCTTGTCTTTCTGTGTGTTCAACGCAGCAATATTGGCAATTTCGCCGTCGGTCTGTGCGAACAGGCTTTTGGTCTGGCGTACCGCTTCGGCAAGATCGGCACCGGCTTTTTCCATCTGCGCACCGGCCAGATTTCGCTCCTCGCTCAGCAACCATTGTCCGGTATGCACGCTCATGCTGTTGTCGACCGCGATACTGGAAACTACGCCGGGAACGAGCGCCTGCACTGCAATAACATTACCCGAGACATACGCATCGTTACTTTCGACCACCGTCCGCAGAAAAAAATACCACCAGGAAATACTGGCTATCAGCATCATCGCCATCAATACAAATACCCATCGCAGCCTGCGATGCCTGATTTTTGAATGGGTAAGCGCTTGCGGTTTCATGCAGGCCACCTCGCGAATCCGCCGCCCAGCGCAGTGGCCGTATCGGTAATACTATTAAGCCAGTCCAAATTTTGCTCCATATTTAACATTTTTTCACGACATATGCCGATTTCTGCGTCCAGATAAGGCAGTTTACCGGTAACGCCGGCACGAAAACCCGATTCGGCGATATCTGCTTGCCTGACGCGCAAAGCCAGCATCGCTTTTGTGTCGTCCAGTTGCGTACGGCTATACTGCAAACCCGACAGCGCATCGGCAATCTGACGCAATGCCGCCAGCAGGATTCGATTGTAAGCATGCACTGCAGCATCGTACTCGGCCTCGTTTTCGTGAAACTGCCCTTCCAGCGCACCACTTTCGAATATCGGCAGGTCGAGTGCCGGACCAAACGCATAAGTCGTGCTACCCGGCCCGAGCAGCTTGGTCAGGCCGATGCTGTTGAGGCCGCCTATGGCAAATAAATCGATATTGGGGTAATAAGCCGCTTGAGCAACTTTTACGAGATGCAATTGACGTCTGACATTCCATAATGCCGCCTGGATATCCGGCCGCTGCGCGACGGCGTCGAGACCGATCCGCGCAGGAATTTTAAATCTGTTGGGTTCCGGAAGGGCTGCCGGTTCTGCCGTCAGCAGGTCTGCAGGTTCCTTGCCGAGCAATTCGAGCAAGGCAAAAGTCAAGCTTTTATTGCTTTTTTTCAATGCCGTCAGCGCATTTTGAGCGTCGATAAGATCGCGGTTCTGAATGATACCGACCGAAGTCGGGCTGATGCCTGCTTGTACCGCTTCGTTTTGAAGTCGCAATTTTTCCGTTGCGCGAGCTACGATTTCCGCTTCCGCCGAAGCAAGCTGTCGTGCGGTCTGTAGCGCAAAATATGTCTTGATTACAGCAGAGCTCAGCATTAATGCCGCCTGTCGATATTGCGCGCGTGTAAGTTGTTCGGCCGAATGACTGGCGGCGATAATCTCTGCGTCTCTATGCCAGAAATCGAGGTGATAACTGACCGCCAGCGGATCGAGATTGGCAATCGTCGCAGTTTTACCATTGTAAATATCATGATTTCCATTTTTCGATAATTCCTGACGCTGGATATTCAACTGGCTATCGACATGTAAACCCGTCAGCGATTGGGTACGCATGACGGTAGCCTGAGCCGATTTCAACCGTGCAGCTGCTTCGAGCAATCCCGGATTGCCCGCCAGCGCAATATCGAGCAGACGATCCAGACCGGGCTCGTGAAACTCCTGCCACCAGGCAGCAACCGGCAGTTCTTTTCGACCCGGCACTACAGCAGGATTGGCGGCAACCAGCTCCGTCGGCAAAGCAGCTCGTTGCATCATGGAAGCACCCGGATCGATAGCTGGGGCACATCCTGCCAGCAGCAATGCGAGCATGACTGCGATATATTTCAAGGTTCTTCTCCAAGATTTTCGAATAGCCGCAGATCCGTATCCTGCCTGCTTTGTCGTTTCGCAGGAGACGCAAACCAGACGCAAACCGCCAGCACAATAAAAAACACACTCAAAAAATAATACAGATCGTTAAATGCCAGCCAGGAGCTTCCGATATTTATTTTTTCATTCATGGCATGGAGCGCAAAAGGATGGTCGAAAAATTCGGCGAAACGGTGTGTATCCGACACATCGGTAGCAGTCATCCTGTTTTTCTCCACGTCGAGCAACCGATCCCAGCTTAAATCGGAAATGGTAATAGCCAGACCTGCCGCCAGATTACGCACGGTATTCAATACATTAACGGCATGCAGCTGTTGCGGTTTGGGTACATGGCCGAGAGCAAGCGCCGTCATCGCTACGAATAAAAGACCGAGCGCTCCGCCCAGCAGAAATTGCGGCGCCAGCATGTCCTCCCACGTAGCAGGTCGCTGGTAGCTTGAGATCCACCAAAAACCGAGAGCGAGCGCCGCCAACGCCAGACTGGCCAAAAGCCTGGGGTCAATATCGTTGCGGATCAGTTTTTGCGCATACAGACTGAGTGGTTTTGAAAACACAAAAACCGGCAAAAACAATAAACCCGCATGCCACGACGTATAACCACCAACCAGTTGCAGACGAATCAGGTACTGGACTACTGCGCCCTGAATTCCCATAAACGCCAAACTTAACAGCAGCATGCCGTACGCATAATTCGGACAGGAAAAAAGAGAAAATTGCAGCAAAGGTTTCTTCAGTTCAGCATTGCCGACCCAGAATAACCATGAAAACAGCATGAAAGCAAAAAATAGCCACCATAATTCTGCAATGCGACTGGACAGGTCACTCAGCAGTCCCACATCGAAGAATTCCTGCAAAGCGAGTGCCGCAGCAAAAAAAAACAGAAACACGGTAACCGGCTTTAGCAGACGTATGCTACGATCCGTGTCATCTTCCCAATCCGCCAATAATGCCCAGAGTATCAATGCTACCAGTAACGCGGTGAGGGCAGACAAACCAAATAGCAGCCGCCAGTCGCCCCATTCGTAAGCGAACCATCCGCCTAACGCAGGACCGACCGAAAACGGTACGAATTGCGCCAGACTCCACAGCGAAACCGCCGTCTGTTGCCGCCCCTTATGATAATATTCAAGCAACAGGAAAAACGAAGGAATAATACACATCCCCGCTGCAAAGCCCTGAATTATGCGCACGGCCAGATACAAAGAAAACTGGGAGACGGTTAACAAAGCGGCAAAACTCGACGCGGCAAACAGCAAATAGGCGAAAATAGCGGTATTCTTCGGCCCGAATCGCCACATCAGCGTATTGGCGATCAATAAAGCGCTACCCATGGCGGTGAAATAATCGCTCTGGCTCCACACTGCGTATGAAAGCCCTACCCCCATGCTCGCGGAAATATACGGCAACATGGGCAGGTACGCTCCTGCGTTGAGTAAAACCAGAAAATGGCCGATGCCCAAGGTCAAATTCAACAATACAAATTGAGAACCGGGCAAAATCCTTGAATATCTGTCCAGTTTTCTCATTGCTGTTCAATACGGGCGTTTTTAGATCGACGAGTTCGCGTCATTTTCACGTAAATGCGCCCAGTAAATCCTTGGATTTTTAATCCCAAAGGAAGTATTGATCGTGTAAATCTGACGCCAAGCTATGGAATTAAATATTTTATGAAACATAACATATATATTGAATATATTAATTAATAATCCTTCTGTTTGTCAAGGATGAGGCGGACAGAAATATCAGTTTTCTGCTGTTATCCAGATCAGACTGGCCATGCGTCCGGTAACTCCGTCGCGCCGAAATGAATAAAAACGTTCGCGATCCTGATAAGTACACCATTCGCCGCCATAAATCCGGGTAACCCCCATTTGCCGCAAGCGCAAACGCGCAAGCTCATAAATATCCGCCAGCCACTTACCGTTTCCCTTGCTTTTAAAAGCCGTTACACTCTGGGGCTGACCAGCGACAAACGTTTCCCTGACTTCGACTCCCACTTCGAATGCCGACGGGCCGATCGCAGGTCCCAGCCAAGCCAGGATTTTTTCTGGTGCATGATCCATCACGGTAACAGTCTCCTCCAGCACCCCAGCCGCCAGCCCTCTCCAGCCAGCGTGTGCGGCACCTACCACGCTGGCGTCTTCGGCACAAAACAATACCGGCAGACAATCTGCCGTTAATACCGCACAAACCGTATTAGCCTGTCGCGCTATTGCAGCGTCCGCTTCAACCAGTTCCGCAAGATGGTCCGCATAGGCGACCGTCGAACCGTGGGTCTGTTTCAGCCAGCGGGGATCGCCGGGCAGTTCCTCCCTCAACCGGGTTCGGTTCTGCGCCACATCGACTGCGCTATCGCCGACATGGTCGCCCAGATTCAGTCCGGCATAAACACCATGACTCACACCGCCCGTCCGCGTCGTAATGAGCGCCCTGACCCTGGCAGGGGCCGGCCAGTCAGGATATATCCACTGTTTTTGCATTTAGCCTCTGTATTAAGATACGCAATCAGGACTTAATTGCCCTATTTGCGATCTTCGTTATCTTTAGTCAAACATGCGATCAGGTCGTTAAAGTCATCCGGTGCGTCGATCCGCCACTGCACCGGTTCGCCGCTGACCGGATGAATCAAACCCAGCTCTGCGGCATGGAGAGCCTGCCGGGGAAAATTGCGCACGCAGTCTATATCGCCGTTACGGGTGCGGTTATATACCGCATCCCCTACCAGAGGATGGCCGATGGATTGCATATGCACCCTGATCTGATGCGTGCGACCGGTTTCCAGTATGCAACGCACCAAGGCGCTGTCGGTAAACCGGCTTAATACCGAAAAATAAGTCACGGCCGGACGTCCGGAGGCAACGATAGCCATTTTGGTGCGTTGACCGGGATGGCGGCCGATAGGCGCATCGACGCACCCTTCTTGCGGAATCGCACCCTGAACGATCGCCCGATAAACACGTTTTACGCTGCGCGCCTGTAATTGCCGCACAAGATGCGTTTGCGCTTCCAGAGTTTTGGCGACAACCAGCAGACCGCTGGTATCCTTATCGAGGCGATGAACGATCCCTGCACGCGGAATATGAGTTAATTCCGGAGCATGATAAAGCAATGCATTCAACAGAGTGCCTTGCCAGTTGCCGCTGCCGGGATGAACGACCAGACCGGCAGGTTTATTGATGACGATGATGGCATCGTCTTCGTAAACCACATCCAGCGCTATGTTTTCGGGCAAAGACGGCAATTCCGCGGCATGCCGTTCAGGATGGATAAGCACGCATTCTCCACCCCAGACTTTGTCTTTAACGCTATAAATACGCCCGTCAACCCGAACCGAAGCCTGCTTGATCCATACCTGAATTCGGCTGCGGGAATATTGAGGCAGCAACGCCGAAAGCGCGTTATCTAACCGCCATCCCGCACTGGCCAAAGGAATTTCCAGCTCGATAACGCTGTTGAGGTACGGCTTTAATGTATAATCTGTTAACTGTTTTTCGGATGATGTCATGAAACGAAGTTTACTTGTTTTACTGCTAATTGGGTTAACCGGCTGCGCCACCGTCAAACCGGAGGATGATACCAAAAATTGGTCCGCACAAAAAATCTATAGTGAAGGCATGCGCGAACTTCAAGCCGCAAACTATGAAAAATCCATCAAGCTGTTTGATTCGCTGGAGGCGCGTTATCCTTACGGGCATTACGCCAAGCAAGCGCAACTGGAAGTCGCTTACGCCGACTATAAGGACGGCGAAACGGATTCTGCCGTCGCGGCATGCGATCGTTTCATCAAACTTCATCCTAAAAACGAGAATATCGATTACGTTTATTATTTAAAAGGTCTGGCTAATTTCCCCCAGGACCGGAATCTGTTCGCCCGAGTCGCCAATCAGGACATCACCGAACGCGACCCGACCACAACGATCAGTTCCTTCAATGCCTTCCGCGAATTAACCACGCACTTCCCCAACAGCAAATATACGCCGGACGCGTTAGCGCGCATGAAATACCTGGTTGGCGCGCTGGCCCAGCATGAAATTCATATCGCTCATTATTATTACAACCGTAAAGCCTATGTAGCCGCCATAGACAGGGTACAGTATTCGCTGGTCCATTATCCTCTGGCTCCCGCGAACGAACTTGGACTGGCTATCATGGTACGATCCTACGATGCTCTCGCCATACCTTCCTTGCGTGACGATACCCTGCGTATTCTGGAAAAAAACTTCCCTGACAGCAAATATATCAAGGGACCTTTCGACCCTGTCAAACCCTGGTGGCGATTTTGGGAGCTGTAAGTAATGAAACTCGTTCTGTTCGATCTCGATAACACTTTGCTGGCGGGCGATTCCGACTACGAATGGGGGCAATTTCTCATCGAACGAGGAATACTGGATCGCGATACCTATGAGCATCAAAACCGCAAATTTCATCAGCAATACAAAAATGGAATTCTTGATATACGCGAATTCCTTGAATTTCAGTTGCGTCCATTATCGCAATATAGTCGTGCGCAACTCGATGCCTGGCATGCCGAATATATGCAAGCCAAAATCCTGCCCATGATTACGCAGACCGCGCGCGATCTGGTCGAATCGTCTCTGAACGAGGGCAATCTGGTGAGCATCATTACCGCCACCAACAGTTTCGTCACTGCGCCCATAGCCCGCGAATTCGGAGTAAGCCACCTGATCGCTACCGAACCGGAACTGCGTAATGGTAAATTTACCGGCCAGGTATGCGGCATACCGAGCTTTCGCGAAGGTAAAATCACTCGCCTGCATCAATGGCTCGAAGGCATGGGGAAAACCATGAACGATTTTGATGAAAGCTGGTTTTATAGCGATTCTCTCAACGATTTACCCTTACTGGAGAACGTCAGCCATCCGGTTGCCGTCAACGCAGATCCGGTTTTACATGCCCATGCGCAGAAAAACGGCTGGCCGCAGATCAGCCTGGGACGACCTGAATGAATAAACCCGAGGCATTTTCTTGCCGGACTATATTGAACACGATTGATGCGCGACCTGAATTCGGCATGCCGTGAGAAATATATCAGTACTTATGATTAAACAATTTATGGCACGCTTTTTCAGAGCCAATAAAGCGAAAAGTGGAAATTTAGTGCGTTTGCAGCGTATCCCATACAGTCAGCACGGGCTAACGCGAAGCCAGATTTCGCCTTGCGCGCTGAAAGTTACCGATACTTTGCAACAGGCTGGCTTTACAGCTTTTATTGTCGGCGGTGCGGTTCGTGACCTGTTATTGAAATCCACACCAAAAGATTTCGACGTCGCCACCAACGCGACGCCGGAACAGATACACGCACTGTTTCGACGCTCTCACATCATAGGCCGCCGTTTTCGGCTAGTACATGTAATGTGCGGCAACGATACGATAGAAGTGTCGACTTTTCGGGCCAGCGCCTCGTCCGAAGAACATACCGGCCATGTTACGGACGATACCGGGCGCATAGTGCGAGACAATGTATTCGGCGGTCAGGAAAGCGACGCCCAACGACGTGATTTCACGATCAACGCCTTATATTACGACCCCTCGAATCAAGAAATCTGGGATTTTCAGGGCGGCCTGAACGATATCGAACGCAAATCGCTGCGCATTATCGGCGACGCCACGACGCGCTATCGGGAAGATCCCGTTCGAATGCTGCGTGCGGCGCGCTTTGCTGCGAAACTCGATTTTCATATCGATGAAAGCGCCAGAGCGCCTCTGGCGCAATTAGCCGATCTGCTGGGCAATGTTCCGCCCTCGCGCCTGTTTGACGAAATGCTCAAACTGCTGTTATCCGGACATGCTTTGCGCGCCATAGAACAATTACGTGCAGAGGGCTTGCATCACGGCATATTGCCAATGCTCGACGACTTAGTGGAAGAAGGATCGGGCAATCGCTTTATCGTCGCGGCACTCAAAAATACCGATACCCGGGTACAGACCGGAAAATCGGTATCGCCGGCCTTTTTATTCGCCACGCTGTTATGGCATGAGTTACAGATCCATCACCAGACACGTCTTGCCGCTGGCGAAATGACTACGCCCGCCTTGTTTTCCGCCATGGACGACACGCTGGAACAGCAGCGTACCCGTCTCGCGGTGCCCCGCCGACTGGACGGCATGATGAAAGAAATCTGGAGCCTGCAACCTCGGTTCGAACAGCGCTCGGGCTCTCGTCCGTTTCGGCTGCTCGGTCATCCGCGGTTTCGGGCCGGATACGATTTTCTTTTGTTGCGTGCTGAAAGCGGCGAAATCGACCTGGAGCTTGCGCGCTGGTGGACGGAATTCCAGGCGGCCGACGAAGGCCGACGGGCGGCGATGCTGACCGCCCCGGTTTCGACCGAGCAACCCAAACGACGTCGGCGCCGGAAAAAACCTTCCGCTGCGGAAACGGTAGAAATTGTTAATGAATGATTGCCTAGCCCGCCCAGTTGACGTATTTATCGCTCTGGGCAGCAATCTTGTCAATCCTGCCAGGCAGATTATGCTCGCGTTCGATGCCATTGCATGCTTGCCGGAAACCAGTCTGTGCTCGCGATCGTCACTTTATCTCACTGCGCCGGTCGGCTATGCCGATCAGCCCGATTTCATAAATGCAGTAATAAAGATTAATACCGGCCTTGCTCCCAAGCCTTTGTTGGCCGCCCTCCTCGACATAGAACAGCGTCAGGGGCGCAAACGCACATTTCGTAACGCACCCAGAGTCATCGATCTCGACATTCTTTTGTACGATGAACTGATTCTGGACGAGAGCGAACTGACTTTGCCGCATCCGCGGATGCACGAACGCGCTTTCGTATTGATGACCCTGCTGGAAATTGCCCCTGAAATCAATATTCCCGGACACGGCCCTGCAATCCGCTTCCTTAAACACGAATCCAGCCTAAGCGTGCGGCGAGTCGATGACATGTGAATATAAGCCAATGAATTTACTAGACAAATCTCCATACATAGCGATAGAAGGCCCCATCGGCGCCGGAAAAACCAGTTTGGCTACCCGGATCGCACGCCATCTGGAAGCCGAATTGTTACTGGAAAATGCTGGCGACAATCCTTTTTTAGCGCGGTTTTACCAGGATCCTAAGCGACATGCGCTGGCGGCGCAGCTATTTTTTCTGTTCCAGCGCAGCAGCCAGGTTAACGGTCTGAAACAGAATGATTTATTCAGACAGGCGCTGGTTTCGGATTTTCTGCTCGACAAAGATCCGTTGTTCGCCGAAATCAATCTGGACGATGAAGAATTTCGGCTTTATCAAAAAATATACAGCGAACTGCATCTGCAGGCGCCCGTACCCGCGTTGGTGATTTATCTGCAAGCGAAGCCGGCCGTTCTGCTCAATCGTATTCGCCGCCGCGGCATTGCCTATGAAAACAATATCAGCACCGATTATCTCGAACTCCTTTCGGAACGCTACGCCCGCTACTTTCATCGATATGACGCAGCGCCGTTACTGATCGTTAACTGCGAACAGTTTAATTTTGTAGACAACGACGAACATTTTGCTTTATTAATGCAACAGATTGCCGACATGCGCAGTCCGCGCGTATTTCTCAATCAGGCGATGTGAAAGGAAACCTAGATGGCGAATCTCTTGAATCTGCAGCAGCGCGCCAACGCAGGAGAAAAACTGACCATGTTAACCTGTTACGATGCCAGTTTTGCGGCATTGATGCAGACTGCCGGCATCGATGCGATTTTGGTTGGCGATACACTGGGAATGGTCATACAGGGACAGCGTTCCACACTTCCCGTGACCCTCGACGACATCGCATACCATACCGCAGCAGTCGCGCGCGGCGCCCCGGACACATTTATCATTGCCGATCTGCCTTTTGGCAGTTATCAGGCCAGTCCCGCGCAAGCGTTACAATCGGCGGCAATCCTGTTGGCAGCTGGAGCGCATTGCGTCAAACTGGAGGGGGGGGCCGTAATGGGTGAAACAGTTGCTTTTCTGACCGCTCGCGGCATTCCGGTTTGCGGACATCTGGGCCTTTTACCTCAATCGGTACACGCAACAGGCGGCTACAAAGTTCAGGCCAAATCATCCATTGCTGCTCAGCAATTGATGGATGATGCCACGCTGCTGGCCCAAAGCGGAGCCTGTATGCTGGTACTGGAAGCGATACCGGCGAGCGTCGCCAGAACCGTGACATCAGCGGTAAATATTCCTACTATCGGCATCGGCGCCGGGGTCGATTGCAATGGTCAGGTGCTGGTCATTTACGATTTACTTGGTATTTCACCTGGCAAGCCGCCGCGCTTCACCCGCAATTTCATGCAGGGCGCATCCAGTATCGCAGCCGCGCTGACAGAATATGCCGAGTCTGTTAAAAATGGTTCTTTTCCTGCCGAACAACACAGTTATTAAGGCAAGCCATCATGAAAATCCTGCACAGCATCGCGCAATTACAGGAGTGGCGCGCCAGGAACAAAGACGTAGCATTCGTTCCGACCATGGGCAACTTGCATGAAGGACACCTTGCGCTGGTCAATCTCGCCCGGCAGCACGCCCGAAAAGTCGCGGTCAGTATTTTCGTCAACCCGTTGCAATTCGGCCCCAATGAGGATTTTGCCCTTTATCCCCGAACATTGGCTCAAGACACGGCAATTCTGAACGAAATAAAAGCAGGAGTTATTTTCGCGCCGAATGTCGACGAGCTGTTTCCGGGCCCGCAACGCTATCATATCGAAGTGCCGCCTCTCGCCGACGAACTTTGCGGTCGCTTTCGACCGGGACATTTTCGCGGCGTAGCGACTATTGTCATGAAACTGTTCAATCTGGTTCAACCGCGAATCGCGGTATTCGGCAAAAAAGATTACCAGCAGCTGAGCATGCTGCGCGCTATGGCGCAGGATTTTTGCGTACCCGTAACCATCCTTGCCGGCGAAACGATACGCGCTGATGACGGTCTTGCCCTTTCCTCCCGGAATCGTTACCTGAATGCTGCCGAACGCCAGGAAGCGCCCCTGCTCTATGCCTGCCTGACGAATATCAAGGCCCGCATACTTCAAGGCGAACGCAATTATGCCGAACTCGAACAGGAAGCGCAGATACTGTTAAGTACAAAAGGCTGGCGGGTCGATTACGTCAGCGTTCGCACCCGTGAATTGACGACTCCCGTCTCAAGCAGCAAACAATTAGTAGTACTAGCCGCTGCGCATCTGGGCCGCACCCGGCTGATAGATAATCTGGAAATCGATCTTTAACCGGCAGCAGACAGTTATTTACCCGCCGCGATTTGCGCCTTGATCGCTTTGTCGTCGGCTGCCGACAGCAGACCGCCATCCTTGACGATCGCATCTTCCGTTTTTTTGTTCATCACGATAATACTGATGCGCCGGTTAACCGGACTGAACGGATCGGCTTTGTAGAAAGGGATCGCCGAAGCCAGCCCTACCACCCGCAATACTTTATTTTCATCCATTCCTCCGGCGATCAGTTCGCGCCTCGATGCGTTCGCCCGGTCGGTCGATAATTCCCAGTTGCTGTACGACGTTCCGCCATTGGCGTAAGGCGTCGCATCGGTATGGCCGGACAAACTGATTTTATTCGGTACCGAATTGAGCATTTT
>DAIETB010000241.1:0-2123 GCA_027345925.1 Sulfuriferula sp. | reverse complement strand
TGCGTACCGAGGGAAATAGGCGGAAATTCGGCTTGCGGGTTTTTTCGCCACTGCCGGAGATAATCCGACAGCAAAGGAATCGTGCGATGCAACGCAATACCTGTGCCCGCATAGCTCAATCCGGCCCGCCCCAGCAGGTATTGCGCCTGCTGGTTGGCCTGCCGTATCTTGCCGTCGCCATCCAGCACAACCACTCCGTCCTGCATGTCATCGATGACCAGTTGATTGATTTGCGCCATGTTTTCCAGATCGACAGCCCGGGCCGCCGCCAACGCTTCGCTGGCTCGGTTGCGATTCGCCAGTACGTGCGCAACTCCTGCCGTGGCAAAAAATACCAGTCCCAGCAAACCTGCTTGTCCGAATTCGCTGATCGCACCGGAATTTCCCCACATTAACAACATTTGCGTAAACAGGACGCCAAAAGTAGCGAGCGCCGCATAAAACATCACCATCCGGCCTTCCACTACCAATCCGCTCGACGCCAGCGATACAATCAGCAGCAAACCCAAGCCGCTACGTACGCCACCGCTCGCCGCCATCATCAGAACGATCATGACGATATCGCCGACAATCTGAAAATTGATCTGTATCACGAAGCGCGGCCGGCGCAAACTGACTGTCACCATAGTGAGGGCGACCAGTCCCATATAAATCACGCTGCAGGTATAAAAAAAGACCGGGTCGGTTTGCCCGAAAACGCGTTGCGCCGGATCCAGCATATTCCATATCAGCAGGACACCCACTACGATAAAACGATACAGATTAAGATAGTGCAGAGAGTTCCAGTTACGTTCTATGCGCCCGCTCGCTACCCGCAAAGCGGTTTCGATGGCCGGATCCTGAACATTGACAGCCATCAGGGGCGGCGTTCCCGACGATGCGACTCGCTGCAATACCAGGCTGATTCGTTACCGATTGCTTCGCCGGTGGGCAGATGAATCCCGCAATGTGTGCAGCGCACCATGTTTTCTACCGGTCTGACAGCGGAAGTCCGCGGCGCAGCCGGAACGCGATAACGCAGGCGCCAGTACACGATACCGACGACCAGTACAAAAAAAATAAATTTTCTCATAATGAACCGGTGAAACCTGCAATTTCAAAATAGACGGCCGATTGTCGACACTACGGGATAATTGTCGCGGCGACTACAGCTATTTTAGCCTGCCGCCGCTGCGACAGCCCTCAAAACCAGCTCTCAAGGCAATCGACTGATTACGTTAATGGTTTTAAAAAATGGTGTCAAGGATAAAACAGATCGCCCTCTCCCCGTGTCCCGGTAAGAGGCTGTTATTCGAACCCGCCATTCCGAACAAAGAGGAAACTACCAACATGAATTTTTCTTGACCGCCTTCGATTCAATGGCGTCAGTAATTTCTGCTTACGGCGAATTGCGCGAGATTCATAAGGTTCTGCTTGTACGACGAGACCGGCAAATCGGCAATCGCACTGGTCGCCAAATCGATTTCACGTTGCGCCTGCGTTCGTGTATAAGCGAGCGCCCCGCTGGTTTTGATCGCTTCAAGTATCGGCTCGAATTCCGTCAGCCCGCCGTTTTCGATTGCGTGGCGCACCATATCGGACTGGGTTGGCGTACCATTTTGCAGCAAATACAATAAAGGGAGTGTGGCTTTTCCTTCGGCCAGATCGTCGCCGACATTTTTGCCGATTTCGGTATGGTCGCCGGAATAATCCAGCACATCGTCGATTAACTGGAACGCGGTACCGAGATGCATGCCGTAGGCTGCCAGAATTGCTTCGGTAGCGGCATCCGCTCCACCGATGATCGCTCCCAGCCGCGCCGCCGCTTCGAACAGTTTGGCGGTTTTGTAGCGGATGACATGCAAATACGCCTCTTCGCTGACGTTTGCGTTATTGCAGTTCATCAATTGCAGGACTTCGCCTTCGGCGATAATATTGGTCGCGTCCGACAAAACTTCCATGATCCGCATGTGGCCAACGCCGACCATCATCTGGAATGCGCGCGAATACAGAAAATCGCCCACCAGCACGCTCGCGGCATTACCGAACAGCGCGTTGGCGGTAGCTCGGCCGCGGCGCAAATTGGACTCGTCGACCACGTCATCGTGCAACAGCGTCGCCGTATGAATAAATTCGACTACCGT
>DAIETB010000146.1:0-4374 GCA_027345925.1 Sulfuriferula sp. | reverse complement strand
AACGTGCCTAAAACAAAAAATAAAGGACTGCTCCTTCAGGACCCGTTCCTCAATACCCTACGCAAGGAAAATGTGCCGGTATCGGTATATCTGGTCAACGGAATTAAATTGCAGGGACAGATTGAGTCTTACGACCAATATGTAGTTTTACTAAAAAACATGGTCACCCAGATGGTGTATAAACATGCCATTTCCACTATCGTACCCGCCCGGACCGTTCCGTTGCATGTAGACACCATTGCTTCTCATTGATACTTACAGATAAGGCGCAAGCATGTTTGAGCGCCACCATGGCAACGAACGGGTAATCCTCGCCAGTATCGACACCGGCGAGGCCGATTATCGGGATAGCGTAGATGAATTGCGCCTGCTTGCTCAAAGCGCCGGTCTCGAAGTGGTCGATCTGATCGAAGGTCGCCGCGGCCGCCCCGATCCGGCATTATTTGCCGGTAGCGGCAAAGTGGAAGAAATCGCAGCGCGGGTTCGCGCTCATGAAGCGGGCATAGTCATCTTTAACCACGCGCTCTCCCCCGCTCAGGAACGAAATCTCGAACAGGCCTTGCAATGCCGCGTCATCGACCGGACTACATTGATCCTCGATATATTCGCCAGTCGAGCCAAGAGCGCCGAAGGTATTTTGCAGGTCGAACTCGCTCAACTCGCTCATATCTCCACGCGCCTGATACGCGGCTGGTCGCATCTGGAACGTCAAAAAGGCGGTATCGGTCTGCGCGGTCCGGGCGAAACCCAGCTGGAAACGGATCGCCGGCTCATCGGCAAGCGCGTCAAACTGCTCCGGGACAGACTGGTCAGACTCGGCCGTCAGCGTACCGTGCAACGCCGGGCGCGCACGCGCAGGCAAGTTATGTCGATATCGCTGGTAGGCTATACCAATGCCGGAAAATCGACGCTGTTCAACTATCTGACCAATGCGCAAAACTATGTAGCCGACCAGCTATTCGCCACGCTGGATACCACTACCCGGCAGTTGTTCCTGCCCGAAGTCGGTGAAATCGTATTATCCGATACGGTCGGCTTTATTACCCGCTTGCCTCATACGCTGGTCGAAAGTTTTCATGCCACGCTGGAAGAAACCATTCGGGCCGATTTACTGCTCCACGTAGTCGATGCCGCTGGAGCCATGCGCGACAAACACATCAGCGAAGTCAATCAGGTGCTCAAAGAAATCGGCGCTGCGGATATTCCGCAAATTCTGGTTATGAACAAGATAGATCTTTGCGCAATTCCTCCCGGTATCGAACGGGATGAGTATGGTAAAATCTCCAGCATTCGACTTAGTGCAAGCACCGGTGCTGGCATTCCGGCTTTGCGCGCAGCATTGATAACCAGCCGGCAAGCCCATCGACAGCAGGTACCGGCTGCGAAACGGTCTGCCATTATCAATAATGACTATCACCCGGAATTGGATTAAAGCATGGCTTGGAATGATCCCCAATGGGGCAAAAAGAAAGACGGCCCTCCAGATTTGGATGAAATCTGGCGCAGCTTCAATGAAAAACTGAACAAACTGTTCGGCGGCAAACCTTCGTCGCCCGGCAAGCCTTTCAACAAAGGGATATTGTTTATTATTCTGGGCATCATCCTCGCCGTATGGCTGGCTTCCGGATTTTATATCGTAGACACCGGAGAGCGCGGCGTCGTCCTGCGTTTCGGGAAGTTCGTCGAAACGACCTCGCCCGGGTCCAACTGGCACCTTCCCTATCCGCTGGAAACGGTCAATATCGTTAATATCGAACAGGTTCGAACCGTGGAAATCGGCTATCGCAATAATGTACGAAACAAGCTTCTCAAAGAATCGCTCATGTTAACCAACGACGACAATATCGTAGACGTCCAGTTCGCCGCGCAATACACCATCAAGAATCCAGAAGACTACCTGTTTAACGACCGTTCGCCCGACGATGCCGTACGTCAGGTTGCAGAGAGCGTGATGAGCGAAATCGTAGGCAAGAGTCCTCTCGATTATGTGCTGTACGCTGGCCGTGCGGATATTGCCGAACGCGCAACCCGTCATGTTCAGGAAATTCTCGACCGTTACAAAACAGGAATCAGCATCAGCAAAGTAACCCTGCAGAATGCTCAGCCGCCGCAGGAAGTTCAGCCTGCGTTCGACGATGCCGTAAAAGCCAGTCAGGATATGGAACGACTCAAAAGCGACGGCCTGGCCTATGCCAACGATGTCATTCCCAAAGCGCGCGGCGTGGCGGCGCGTCTCGCTGAAGAAGCCGACGGCTACAAACAGTCGGTCATCGCCAATGCGCAGGGCGATGCAAGCCGTTTCAGACAGATACTGGTCGAATACAATAAAGCGCCGGCGGTCACCCGCGACCGTATGTATCTGGACATGATGCAGGATGTACTCAAGAGCACCAGCAAGGTTCTGATAGACACCAGCAAGGGCGGCAACAATCTGATTTATCTGCCGCTAGACAAGCTGATGAAACAAACGGAAGCCGCTCCGGCGCCTGCGGCCGCTCCCGGCCCCGCGGCTCATCCTCCTGCACCAGGTCCGCAGGTTGCGCAACCGGCGCCAGGATCTACCGCCACGCCCTTGCCTGACAGCAATATCAAACCGGCCCCTGCAGAAGGCACCGCCACGGACGGTCGTAGCCGCGATGTCCTGCGCAGTCGCGACAGAGAGGATCGTCCATGAAAAACGTCAATACAATCGTCATCATTATTCTTGGCCTGCTGTTATTGGCCAGCATGACGCTGTTTACGGTCGATCAGCGTCAGAATGCCATGGTATTCCAGTTGGGGCAGGTCGTCGCCATACACAAAAAACCCGGACTCTATTTCAAATTTCCGCTAATACAAAGCGTACGCTATTTCGACACGCGGATCATGACGTTGAATCCGGTCGACCCCGACCGTTTTATCACTGCCGAAAAACAAAATGTGCTGGTCGATTATTTTGCCAAATGGCGTATCGTTGACGCCAAGCGATATTTTGTCAGCGTCGGCGGCGATGAAACGCGGGCGCAGACGCGCCTGCAACAAACCATCAATGACGGTTTGCGCGCCGAACTCGGGAAACGTAACATCCACGATGTGGTCACGGGCGAACGCGACGACATTCTTGCCAGACTGCGCAGCAAGGCCGATGACGATGCCCGCAAAATCGGTATCGAAGTCGTCGATGTGCGTATCAAGCATATCGATCTGCCTCCGGAAGTCAGCGCCTCGGTTTATAAGCGCATGGAAGCCGACCGCAAACGCGTCGCCAGCGAACTGCGCTCGACGGGAGCTGCCCAGGGCGAGCAAATTCGCGCCGATGCCGATCGCCAACGGCAGATCATAATTGCCAACGCCTATCGCGACGCCCAGCAGGTAAAAGGTGAAGGCGATGCCCAGGCGAGTACCATTTAAGCCTCGGCTTATTCGCAAAACCCCGAATTCTATGCCTTTTACCGCAGTCTGGCAGCTTATCGGGAAAGCTTCAATCATAAGACCGATGTGCTGGTGCTCGAACCTAACACAGATTTCTTTAAATATATGAAATCCCCTAAAGCAGCCAAATAACCGATTAAAAACACAATTAAAAACGGAGTGCATATGTACCAATCCTTAAGCATCGAGTCGTCAAATGCATAACTGGTTATTGCCTGAATACCTGGAAGACCAGCTGCCGCCCGTCGCCCTGCGGATGGAAAATCTGCGCCGCGGCATTCTGAATCTGTTCCGCCTGCACGGCTACGAACTGGTTACGCCGCCGCTAATGGAATATATCGATTCGCTCTTGACGGGCGCCGGCAGCGATCTGAATCTGAAAACGTTCAAGCTCGTCGATCAAATTTCGGGGAAAACGATGGGATTACGCGCCGACATCACGCCGCAGGTCGCACGGATCGACGCTCACTTGCTTAACCGGCAGGGCGTGACCCGCCTGTGCTATGCCGGTTCGGTAGCCCACACCCTGCCAGACAGCACGCATCGCTCGCGCGAACTGATGCAGGTCGGTGCGGAACTCTACGGCCATACCGGCTACGAAGCGGACGTGGAGATCCAGAAACTCATGATCGACGCATTAAAACTGACCGGTGCCGACGATTTGTACCTCGACATCGGCCATGTCGGCGTTTTCAGAGGGTTACTCGAATATGCCAGGCTGGGCGAAGAAGAAGCAGTTCCTTTGTTCGCCGCTTTGCAGATCAAGGATGCAAGCGCTATCCGCGCATTGACCGCACACCTCGAACCGTCGCTGCAAAATGCCTTTTGCGCCTTAACCACTTTATACGGCGGCACGGAAGTGCTCGACGAAGCTTTCCGCCAGCTACCGAGCCAGCTCAATATCAGCCAGGCTCTGGAAGAATTGCGCGCCATCACCAACGAGATCAAGGGTCATGCAAAAAT
>DAIETB010000201.1:0-9384 GCA_027345925.1 Sulfuriferula sp. | reverse complement strand
CTTTCGGCAAGCAGGCCGGCGGTAAAAATGAGCAGCTTGTCTTTTTCCCTGGGGGTCAATTCCATTTTTTCTCCCTTCCATCACGTATTCCATATTCGCGGAATATGCGCTGGGCGACCGATCAGCGCCGGTCGCAGCAAGTTCCATAGAGCGACAAACCAGCCGCGTGCCGCTTCCGACGAATGCCCGAGGTAACGCGCCACCAGCACCTCCGGCAGCAAAGTCAGGCCATGCACTACGCCGCTTTCCGCCGGCGCCAGCTCCCGGCACGCCGCCAGCAACATAGGCGTCAGATTTTTACCTGCAGCCAGCAACGTGGCGCTCACGCTGTAACCAGCCAGTCCGGCAGGCGAATGCAACAGTGCCGACCCGCCTTCCAGCACACCGCGTTCCAGCCAGATCGGCCGGCTGGCGCGCTCGATTCGGGTAGCCAGGGTCAGCGTGCCCGCATCGAAACGCTCACCTGATGCCCGCCGCCCCAGACACAATACTTCCCAACCGATGAAACTCGCGGTTGCGTCTAGCACTATCCCCGTTTCCATCGCCGCACGGGCACCATCGAAAACGATGGTTTCCTGCGGCAGCCACTCCAGTGTCGCCTCCTTCTCCACCACCAATTTCAATTGCTGAGTCGCCCATGGCGCGGCGCTGCGATACCATTTGGCTGCCCCCGGCGTAGTCAGCAAAGCATGGGCATTGTCGCCGACCGATACGGTAATCGCCAGCTCGTCGCCGCCGACTATGCCGGCAGGCGGGTGCAGCAGTACGCTATGACAAACCTTGCCCCCTTCAGGATAAAATGGTTTTTGTACACGCAACGGACCAGTATGAACGCGTCGCGTCAAAATGGTAGCGTCGCCGCGCTGCCCGTACTCCAGATTCAGTCTGGCCTGCCAACCAGCAAACGTAGCGTCCTGTGCAAACATCGGCTCATCCTACCATAAGTTACCGCCAATGAAATTACGCTCAATCGGCTCGTTTCCGCGCTTGTAAATACCGCCACGAGATACCTCCAGAATAAAATTAACCGCTCTCAGTGACTGATCATCCACGGCCGCCTGTTCGCAAACGACTTCATCGCCGCCGGCGACGCGCTCGTTCTGGACGGCGATTTGCAGCAACTGCAGCCCTGCGGATGACGGTACGACGCCGATGATGCGGGTTCGTGGCTGGCGCGTTCGTTAGTGACCATCGCCCGCCGCACTTCGGCGGTTAGGGCCGCCAAACCAGGCGCGGCGATAAAAATACGGCCGGCCTCTCCACCGCACTGCGGACATAAGGCCGGGCTGTCGCGTTCGGCAATACGCCGCATCAGATCGAATGGTCCGCAACCGGCGCAATAATAATCGTACGTAGGCATGATCAGATCACATCGGGCGACATGGGAATATCCTTGCCGCCGGTAATATGCTGCACAGGCCCGGTCGAGTTGGGGCGAATATCGAATTCGAATATCTGGGTCGGCAGCCACAGCGTAGCGCAGGAATTGGGAATGTCGACGACGCCGCTGATATGGCCCTGCACCGGCGCCGTTCCCAGTATCGAATAAGCCTGTGTTTTGGTATAGCCGAATTTGGTCAGATACTCGATCGCATTCAGGCAGGCCTGCCGATAAGCCACATTGACGTCGAGATAATACTGCTTGCCGGCTTCGTCGACCGAAATGCCTTCGAAAATCAAATAATCGTTGTAATGCGGAGTGACGGCGCTGGGCTTGAAAATCGGGTTTTTGATACCGTACAGGGCCATGCCGCCCTTGATAAGCTCGACCTTCATATGTACCCAGCCGGCCATCTCGATCGCCCCGCAGAACGTGATTTCGCCGTCGCCCTGGCTGAAATGCAGATCGCCAACGGACAAACCCGCGCCGTCGACGTAGACCGGAAAGTAAATTTTCGAACCGCGCGACAAATCCTTGATATCGCAATTGCCGCCGTGCTCCCGCGGCGGTATGGTGCGAGCTCCTTCAGCTCCCGCCTTGACCCGGGCTTCGCCGGTAAGCTTACCCATGTGAGCGCCCGTTGCAAAAGGCGGATTAGCCAAAGGCGGCACGCGATCCGGATCGGTCGCAATCAGACCGACTTCTCTCTCGTTCCATTTGGCCAGCAAACCTGCATCCGGCAGGCAGCCGATCAGCCCGGGGTGAATCAGACCGGCGTAATTTACTCCCGGAACATGCCGGCTTTGGGTGAACATACCCCGAATATCCCAAATGGATTTCTGCGCCAGCGGAAAATGATCGGTTAAAAATCCGCCACCATTTTTTTTGGAAAAAATGCCATTGAAACCCCACAGGCTTTCCGGTTTTGCACCAATATCCAGCAGATCGACCACCAGCAGATCGCCCGGCTCCGCGCCGTGCACGCCGACCGGTCCGGAAAGGAAATGCACGATGGACAGATCGATATCGCGTACATCGTCGGCACTATCGTCGTTTTTGATGGAACCGCCAGTCCAGTCGTAGGTTTCCACGATGAAATCGTCGCCGGGCTTGACCCAGCACGCCATAGGGATATCGGGATGCCAACGATTGTGGATCATTTCATTCTGATACGGCGATTGTTGCAAGTCGACCTTAATAAGCGTTTCAGCCATCATCTTCCTCTCTTGACAAATTAATATGCGTACAGCACAAAGACGGCTAATCAGCCGTAACGGTTGTTAAATCGATAAATATTGAGCGATGATTTTTTCGTTGACATTGGCACGCCGATCTTCGTAAACGAATCTGCCTTTGTCGATAACAAAAAAGCGGTCAGCAATATCCAGGGTAAAACTCAGCACCTGCTCCGAAACCAATATCGTGAGCTCTCGCAATCCTCTGATTTCTTTTAATGTCTTTGCAATATCCTTGATGATGGACGGCTGTATGCCCTCGGTTGGTTCGTCCAGCAGCAAGACTTTGGGATTGGTGGCCAGCGCTCGCGCAATGGCTAACTGCTGCTGCTGCCCGCCGGACAGATTGCCGCCTTTACGCGCGCGCATCTCGTACAAAACCGGGAACAGCACGTACAGCTCCTCAGGCACCACACCGCGAGCGGCAGCAGGCAGGCCGGTCTGTATATTTTCCAGCACCGTCCTATTGGAAAAAATCATCCGCCCTTGCGGCACGTACGCCAGGCCTTGCTGAACGCGCTGATACGAATCAAGACTTTCCAACTTTTTGCCGTCCACCGCGATTTGTCCGCGGCTGGACGGAATAATACCCATCAGCGTCTTGAACAATGTCGTTTTTCCCATTCCGTTCCGGCCCATGACGGCGACGATTTCCTGTTTGCCTGCGTTCAGGTTCAAATCGTGTATGACCTGACTCTGCCCATAACCGGAATCGAGCCCGCTGACGCTAAACATATAATCCGACATACAGTCTCCTCAATGCCCCAGATAAACTTCGATGACTTTGGGATTATTTTGCACGACGGCCATATTGCCTTCCGCCAGCACTTTGCCTTGATGCAGCACGGTCACCTTATGCGCAATGCGCTGGACGAATTCCATATCGTGCTCGATAACGATGACGGATCGCCCCTGCGAAATTTTTCCTAACAGTTCAGCGGTTTTTTCGCGCTCGGACACGCTCATGCCCGCTACCGGCTCGTCCAGCATCAGCAATTCCGGA
This sequence comes from Sulfuriferula sp., assembly GCA_027345925.1. GTDB lineage: Bacteria > Pseudomonadota > Gammaproteobacteria > Burkholderiales > Sulfuriferulaceae > Sulfuriferula. Next base: position 5,765 of record DAIETB010000201.1, on the reverse strand, counting down.
TCCTGTATCAGCAGCATGCCGATCTCCAGCCATTGCTTCTGACCGTGACTCAGCAATCCGGCCTGAGCGTACAAGTGCTCCGCCAGAAAAATCATGTCGACGACTTCGGCGATACGATCCGTCACCTCGCGGGTACGCTTGAATACCAGAGATCCCCAGACGCTGCGTCCTCGTGGAAACGATATTTCCAGATTCTCCAGCACCGACAGATTTTCGTAGATCGACGGCGTTTGAAATTTGCGCCCTATTCCAGCCTGGACGATTTTGTACTCGGGATATTTCGTCAGTTCTCTATCGTGAAATTTGATCGAGCCTGCCGTCGCTTTCGTCTTGCCGCAAATCAGATCAAGCACAGTGGTTTTGCCCGCGCCATTAGGACCGATAATGACCCGCAGCTCATTTTTTTCCACGTACAGATTCAAACCATCGACCGCTTTAAAACCATCGAACGAAACGGTCAGATCTTCGACAGCCAGAACGTAATCAGTGTGATTGCTCATTTCGCCGCTCCGTCCGAACAGGATTCTATTTTTTGACCAGAACGATTTTTAAATGTCTTGCTCCAATTGGCCAGCCGCGGCTGCAAATAGGTTTCGTAGAGGCCCGACAAGCCGCTGGGGAAAAACATCACCACACCGATAAACAAGGACCCCATGAAAAACAGCCACAGCGAAGGAAACGATTCCGAAAACGCCGATTTCCCGTAATTGACCAGCAAGGTGCCGTAAACCGCCCCGACCAGCGACATGCGGCCACCGACGGCCGCAAAAATGACCATTTCTATCGAAGGCACGATACCGACGAAGGACGGCGACATGAAGCCGACCTGCAAGGTGAACATTGCGCCGCCGATGGCCGAAATGGCCGCGCCCAGACAGAAGGTGAAAATCTTGAAATTGGCCACGTCGTAGCCCGAAAACCGGACCCTGTCTTCCTTATCCTTTAATGCCAGCAATAAGCGGCCGAGTTTGGAAGACAGAATGAATTTGCATATCAGGATGACGCCGATCAGCAACGCCCCGTTGACGTAATACAGAAGATATTTCGCGGAATCGGTGTTGATGTTCCAGCCATGCAGCGTCTTGAGATCGGTAATGCCGTTAATCCCGCCCGTCAGCCCCTGCTGGCCGACGACCAGTATCGTCAGTATCGCCGCGATCGCCTGGGTAATGATCGAGAAATATACGCCTCCAACCCGACGCTTGAACATGGCGGCGCCGATAATGTACGCGAACAATACCGGCAGCACGATCACTGCCGCGAGCGTAAAAGCGAAGCTGTGGAACGGCTCCCAGAACAGCGGCAGATGAGTGACCTGATTCCAGTCCATGAAATCGGGAATGCCCGGGGTGGTCTGATGCGCGGTGCTGACCGGATCGGACGCTTCCAGCTTCAGAAACATCGCCATGCAATAACCCCCGATACCGAAAAAAACGCCCTGCCCCAGACTCAGGACCCCGCCGTATCCCCAGACCATGACCAGTCCCACCGCGGCGAACGCGTAAGTGAGATATTTACCGACCAGATTCAGGCGAAAGATATCGAGCCACAACGGCATGACGATAAATATCAGCGCCGCTAGTATCGCGAGCTCGATCGCTCCTTTTTTACCGCCCAGCCATTTGTTGTAAAAAGCGCTCATCATTCGTCCTTTATTAACATATTCCATCTCTGCTATTTCCTTACCTTGCTGGCAAACAAACCCTCAGGCCGCAGCATCAAGATAATGATAATAGTCAATAAGGTGACGACTTTCCCCATGGCGTTGGTCATGAAAAACGTTAGTATCGACTGGGCCTGCGCAATGGAAAAGGCGGATACGATAGTGCCGAACAGACTGGCCGTACCGCCGAATACGACCACCAGGAACGTATCGACGATATACAGCGAGCCGCTGGTGGGGCCGGTGGACGCAATCGTAGTGAACGTGGCGCCCGCGATCCCCGCGATGCCGCAACCTGCTGCAAAGGTTATTCTGTCGATTTTTTTGGTATTGATGCCGATAGCGTTCGCCATGACCCGATTCTGCGTGGTTGCGCGTACTTTCAGCCCCCAGCTGGAGCGGTACATGAACAGGACTACAAGGGCGGTCACGACTATCGATATCGCCATGACGAAAAGGCCGTTGAGCGGAATATCGATATTGGCGGTCGGTTTCCATGCGCCCATCAGCCAATCCGGCAATACAGCGCTCACTTCGCGCGCCCCGAACAGGGAACGGAATACCTGCTGCATGATGAGGCTCAGCCCCCAGGTCGCCAGCAAGGTGTCCAGCGGTCGCTTGTAGAGATGTCTGATGAGCAGATACTCGACCGCGTAGCCGACTAAAAACGCAATCACAAAGGCCGCGATAATGGCGATAATGAAATAATAGGGCATGAGCGCGGGGAAGTATTTCCCGGCCATTTTCGAGAAAAAATAAACAGCGTAAGCGCCTATGGTCATGAACTCGCCCAAGGCCATATTGATCACGCCCATCTGACCGAAAATGATGGCCATGCCTAGCGCCATCAGCAACAGTACGCTGAACAGGCTAAGCCCGGAAAACCCTTGCATGATCAGAATCGACCACAGATCAGAGAGCGAATAACCGTCCATTTGAGCCTCCGGGATACGTATCACATTTCAACCAACAGCTCTCGCGTCGCAACGCGTAAATTGCCGCTATCGCCAGCAGTCAGGCGATAGACGGCGCTTCGTCCTAATAACCCTTAGGGAAAGGATTAGGCATGATGTAGGGCGAGGTATAGACAATGACCGCCTGACCGTTGACCTGCCATTCGCCGATCCGCAGCCGCGTTTTCAAGTGATGGTTGGGCTCCAGATACACCATGCCTTCCGGCGCATCGAAACTGATCGTTCCGCTTTGCTCAGCCTGCACCACCTTGTCCGTGTCGAAGCTGCCCGCTTTTTCGACGGCGGCCTTCCACAGCCAGGGACCTTCGTAAGCGGCTTGCGTCACGTCGCCGATAGGCGCATTCGCTCCCCACATCGTCTTGAACTGCTTGACAAATTCTTTATTGCGCGGGGTATCGAGCGACTGGAAATATTTCATGGCGGAATAGAACCCGACCAGATTCTCGCCGCCTATGCCTTTCGCTTCGTCTTCGGTGACCGACAAGGTGAGCAAAGTCTGATTTTTACCATTTATTCCCGCGGCCTTCAGTTGCTTGAACCAGGAAACGTTCGATCCGCCTACTACCGCGGCGTAAATTACATCGGGTCTTTTAAACCGGATTTTATTGATGGTGGAACCGAAATCGGTGCTGCCCAGCGCGACGTATTCTTCGCCCAGGACCTTGCCGTGCAAGACGGTTTCGATGTATTTGCGCGCCAGCTTCATGGTCGTGCGCGGCCAGATGTAATCCGAACCGATGAGATAGAAAGTTTTGGCTTTCTTGGCTTTCGCCACCCAGTCGAGACCGGCGAATACCTGCTGGGTTGCTTCCTGCCCGGTATAGACTACATTTTTCGATTGCTCCAGCCCTTCGTAAAAAGTCGGGTAATAGAGCAAGCCGTTATCGCGCTCCAGCACCGGCAGCACGGATTTGCGCGAAGCCGATGTCCAGCAGCCGAAAATAGCCGCTACATGATCTTCTTCCAGCAGTTTTTTCGCTTTTTCCGCAAAAGTCGGCCAATCCGAAGCGCCGTCTTCCTGAATGATCTTGATTTTACGGCCCAGCACGCCGCCCATCGCGTTGATCTGACTGATCGCCAGACGCTCGGCCTCGATCGAACCGGTTTCCGATATCGCCATCGTACCGGTCGACGAGTGCAACTGGCCGACGGTGACCTCGGTATTGGTAATGGCCAGGCCTGTGGTATCGACTTTTGCAGTCGGTGGCGGCGCGGCATAAGAGCTGCCGGCGATGACGCTTAACAACGCAGCGGCGATAGCCAGCCCGACCTGGCTGCGCATAAGCGAACTCTCTCTGTGTCCGGCACGCTCTGCCGCACCGCTGGCTGGCGTTATTGATTTTTCGTTTATCATCTCGATATTCCTTTTAAGTAATGGTGGATTGACTATCCGTTAATCCGAAAAATAGCTTGTGCATGGAAGCAGAATAAGTTTTCTGTTTTCCCCGCGACATACGTAAGGTGACGTATAAGCACGACTCATCCAGCGCGATTTCGTGAATACGCCAACAGAAACCGCTAAACAAACGCTCTATCCTTAGTACTGATATTGCAAACCAACGATAAACTGGTCTCGATTGGCCAAAGACGGAATTAAACGGTTATCGCTCAACTTGGAATAGGTGGCGCTGATCAGCGCATTGTGGCCGTTTATGACGTAATTGACGCCAAAATCGGTCTGTTTATCGGAAGTATGGGAAAGATCCCGTTCGAAATCCTGGTAACGGACGTACGGCTGAAATTTGCCCATGCCTATGACTTCAGGGAACAAATATTCCAGCGTCGCCAGATAAGCTTTGCCCGCGACCAGTCCGCCCACATTCGGGCCGGTATTGACGCACGCCCCGGAACCCGGCTCGCCGGAATTGCAGTCCGCCACCCCTAAACCGTAATGATAATAAGCGCCCTCTACCGTGACTACGCCGTCTCCGGCCACTTTTTCCTCGAACAGCAAATCCGTGTTCCATGAACTGTAGTCACCGGCATTGCTCGGCGAAGCGCCGACTCCGTCCTTCTCGTACTGATAGACCAGGCCCAACGTGAGGATATTTTTTTCGCCGTAATAGGTACTGGCCGTGTAATAGGCAGGGGCAGGCTCAGGATCGAGAAAATTAATCGCCAGGCGACCTGCGTATAAAAGATTGCCGGACGCATCAGAGCCGCCCGCGACAACATTATGGCCATCAAATGCGCCGACCGTATAAACGATCCTGCCGCCCATAGGTTTGCCCCACGCCAGCAAGCCATCATCGCGACCGATAGCGATATTGGGATATTGCGAAACAAAAGGAAATTGCCAGACGTTGGTATAGAAAGGCCCATCCAGATTTGACCGGTCACTCGGCGGCAACTCCCGCCCCATCCAGACATTAAAATCTTTGGTAAAATCAAGCTGTCCAATGCCATCCATCAGGACGATGTGGCCTGCGGCATCGCGTTCGGTATTAAGGGTGCCTTGGACTATGTTGTTAAATTGCCCGTTTATGTATATTCGTGCGTCATCCAGCGCAAACGTATTGGAGTTGGAAGTGCCATTCGGCGCTCCGTCCTGCAAATTGGTATAACTCGTTCTCAAACCAAAACCCAGAGTCAAGGACTGATCGTCTCCCATATCAAAGGTCTGACCGGCCTCGGCGCCGGGAATACCGAATAACCCCATCAGCAAAGCCACCCCGGCAGCGTTCAATCTACCGGTCTCACTCGCATTGATACAGCACTTCCTTTTCATTATCGTACTCCTGAATGTTGATATAAATTGGATACAGCATCGAACTCACGACACCAGTTTAAATAACGGCAGGAATACACTGAATACGTCAGATTGCGTATGTCAGGGAACAGTCAGCATTAACGGAAATTTACCGCAAATGTGAATTTGCAACGAAAATGCGGAAGCGTACGCGATGAGGTTAGATGTCAGAAAGATAAGGAAAAAGCAGAATTAATGGTGGTAACATAACCTTCAGGTTTCAAGATGAGCGCTGCAGGAACTTCGCATACAATATGGACAGAATCACAAAAAACGCCGTATGCGCAAAAGCGAAATAAAGCATGCCTATTGCCGGAACGATTGATTCCCCGGCAATTCCCATACCGAGCAACGGCAATACTATCCAGGCATTGAGGAG
>DAIETB010000195.1:0-11257 GCA_027345925.1 Sulfuriferula sp. | reverse complement strand
GGCGAGGCCATATCGATTCTGGCCCGCAGAACATGCTCGCCGTCGGCGAATTCGCCCGCTTTCATGCGCCGGAACAAGTCCAGATTTTCTTCTGCGCTGCGATTGCGGTAGGGGCTGTCCTGTCCGGGTTCGATATGGCTGCCGCGCCGTTCGCGCATTTCGTCTGCGGTTTGACTGTCGACGTACGCCCAGCCGTTTACGATTAAATATTCTGCGAATTCATAGAGCTTGTCGAAGTAATCGGAAGCGAAATATTGATGTTGCTGCCAGTCGAATCCGAGCCAGCGTACCGCGTCGATAATCGCGTCTACGTATTCCTGCTCTTCTTTTTCGGGATTGGTATCGTCGAAGCGCAAATGGCAGATGCCGCCGTAATCGCGCGCCAGGCCGAAATTAAGGCAGATGGATTTAGCGTGCCCGTAATGCAAATAACCGTTGGGTTCCGGAGGAAAACGCGTAGCCATGCGACCGGCCCATTTATGGCTTGCGATGTCGTCTTCTATGATGTTGCGGATGAAATTGGACGGAGTGATTTTTTCGTTATCGGACATTTTATGGGTTCGGTTTTCAGTAGGCTAGACATATCCGTCGCGCCACGGGCGTAATACGGAATATGCCGACATCGGTTATCGAGGCGGCCGGTTACATTTCAGACCCGCCGGCAGCAGCGGTCCGGACGCTCAAATCGCTGCGGTGAGGCAGCATGTCTTCGCCCAGCAATCGTTCGATGCGGGCAAATACTTCCAGTCGTGAAAAGGGTTTTTTCATGAAATCGTCGGCGCCGATGCGGCTGCCGAAAAACTGTTCGGTAGCTTGTTCGTTGCTGCTCATCATGATGATGGGTATCGGTTGCGTGACAGGATCGCGCCGCAATAAACGCAGAGCGGTAAATCCGTTCATCCCGGGCAAAACGATATCGAGGAATATGATATCAGGCTGCTCCGCGCGCGCCAGTTCGATTCCCTGTTCGGCATTAAGCGCCTGCAATGTATTGTAGCCGGTCGACTCAAGCATCTTCTTGAGCGCGAACACAATGGTCGGAGAATCGTCGACGATCAGGGCGTTGGTCCCTTTGCGTGCGTCGAGCCGCATCGAGCTGCGCCGTTCTACCTGATTGAGCTGTACGTGTTCGGGCCGGTTAAAAGTTTGGCCCGGAGCGCTTTTATTAAAAAGGCTATAAATTTTAGAAAAATATCCCATGGTTGTCTTTACCTGTTGTCGCAAATAAAAATCGACTTGTAATCGGCGGAGGCTGCCCGAATCGCTGCCAGTTCCGTAATTATGACCATCGAAATCCGGTCAGAGTACAATTCAGGCCCTTCGACCGCCTGCGCAACCCGCATTACAGCCGTTTTGGGCACATAAACGCATTAAAAACAGATTGCAGTCGGTTAAGTCGTCCAATCGCCATATTGTAGCCTGAAATCGCGCCCATACAACAATGATGCATATCGATAATGATGCAATCGATAAAGTCATTCAAGGCGGTGCCGTGTCGCCAGCACTGCGGCACCGTAAGCCGCATCGCCATGGGTCGCCGCCGCAACCGGTACGCCCAGCCGGCGCTGGCGAAGTTCCTGCCACGTCCGGTTCCGGCTTCCGCCGCCTGCCGTCGATACCGCTCGCAAAGGCGTTGCGCCCAGTGCGGAAAGCCGGGCATAGGCAAGCCGTTCGATTTCCGCCATTCCTTCCAGCAAGCCATGCAACCACAATATTTTGTTAGCCGGACGCGGCTCCAGCCGCGGCGGATACTCAGGATCGTTAACCGGGAATCGTTCGCCCGGACGCAACAGCGGATAATAATTCAATCCGGTCTCGACCGCTGGATCGATACGCTGGCTGTACTCGGCAATTTCATCGTCGCTGAAATACTGGCGCAATACCGCGCCACCGGTATTGGAAGCACCGCCCGTCAGCCATAAATCGCCGTATTTATGACTGTAAACGCCCTGTTCTGACGCTTCGACATAACAATTCGACAACAGTTTCACCGCCAGCGTGCTACCCAGCGAAGTGACGGCAAATCCCGGCGTGTCGATTCCGGCGGCAATGAAGGCGGCAATGCTGTCGGTAGTCCCGCTGCAGACCAGGCAATCAGGATTGATATTATAATGGCGGGAAATAATGCGCTGCAGCTTCCCCAGCGGAGTGCCGGGCGCCACGATACGCGGCAGCAGCTTTTCGTCTCCGGCGGAATAAATTCCCGTGTGCCAGACCATTTCGCGTACATCGTATCCGCTCTTGAGCGCGTTATGATAATCGCTGACTCCGGTAATGCCGCTCAGGCTCGCATTGACATAATCGACCTGATGCATCAGCAGGTAAGGACGGCCGTCTGCATGCTGTTTCAGCCAGAGCAGTTTGGCTGCGGGTTCGCGACTCAGCGGGTGATCATAAAACATGACCGGACCAACCGGCTGCCCGGCGGAATCAGCCAGTAATACCGTTCCGGAGGTGCCATCGACGGCGATAGCCTGCAAAGCCGGTTTCAAGGCGGCGGGGATACGCTGCAGCAATAGTCTCAGGGCAGCATCCCAGTCCGCCGGAGTCTGCTGCCCCGAAGACGCATACGCTACGCTCTCCCACCATATTTCCATGCGTGCGCGGTCGATTACTGCTGCGCGAGCGCCGGTAGTGCCGAAATCCAGACCCAGGTAATACATGAAGAATTTAAGATAGAATAGGCAATATTACAGTTTAACGTGAATATGGATCGCTTTGCACCTGACTGCCATTAAACTTGCCGGTTTCAAATCGTTTGTCGACCCCACTCATATCCCGCTGAGCGGACAAATGGTGGGGATAGTGGGTCCTAACGGCTGCGGCAAATCCAACGTCATTGACGCCGTACGCTGGGTACTGGGCGAATCCCAGGCCAGGCAATTGCGCGGAGCCAGCATGGCCGATGTGATTTTTAACGGCTCAGCCAGGCGCAAGCCGGTAGCACGTGCGTCGGTCGAGCTCAGTTTCGACAACAGCGACGGCAAAGCTCCCGGCCCCTGGGCGGCATATGCCGAAATCTCGATCAAGCGCGTTCTCACCCGTCAGGGCGAATCGGTTTACTACATCAACAATACTACAGTGCGCCGCCGCGATCTGGTGGATATTTTCCTGGGTACCGGTCTGGGCGCGAAAACGCCGTATGCGATTATCGAACAGGGCATGATCTCGCGCATCATTGAAGCCAGACCGGACGAATTGCGCGGGTTTCTCGAAGAAGCCGCCGGTATTTCCAAATACAAGGAACGCCGCCGCGAAACGGAAACCCGACTTAACAGTACGCGCGACAATCTGGCGCGGCTGGATGACATCCGGCAGGTATTGGACGGACAGATAACCCGTTTACGCGAACAGGCGCAAGTCGCTCAGACCTATCTGCGCCTGCAGGATGAGCTCAAGTCGACGCAGCAAGTATTGTGGTTCATTAAAAAACGTGTCGCTTTGGACAAATGCCGCCAGCTCGACGATCAGATCCGCGATGCCGGACGTCAGCTGGAAACGAAAAGCGACGACTTGCGCGCCGCCGAATTTGCGATACTTGCGGCGCGCGGTGCGCAAACCGACGCAAACGCCCTGTTGCATGAAGCTCAGGGCGGATTTTATGCGGCGGGGGCGGAAGTCTCCCGGCTGGAGCAGACCATGCGCCATCTTGCCGAAACGCGTTTGCGGTTACAAACCCTGATTGAACAGAACGAGCGCCAGCGATCCCTCATCGAAGAACAGTCCGCTGCCCAGCAGACCGACCTGGCGCAACGGCAGCAACGCGCGCACGATACGCGCAGCCGATTGGAAGACAGTGCGCAGGAGCTGGCTGTTCTCGCCGCCGATCTGCAGCGCACCGAAGACCGATTACAGGAAACCCGTCGCCAGGTTGCCGACCGGCAGCGCGAATTGCAGCAAGCCGAGCGGTCTGCCGAAGTCGGCTCTACCCAGTTGCGCCATGTGACCAAAGCGTTGCAGCAACTGCTCGACAGGCAAAGCCGGTTGCAAGTGGAACTGGAGAGCCTTGAAAACGACGATTCGGGCGATATGGAACAGTACGATACAAAATTAGCCGGGGCTGGCGTGTTACTTGACGAAACAAATGCCCGGCTTGTCTCCACGCAGGAAGAATTGCACGATTTGCAAAACCGGCGCCAGCAATTACGCTCGGAACTGGAGCGATGCAGCCAAATCGCGCACAAAGCCGAAGGCGAATTGGCTGCGCTGATCAAAGTACAGCGGCAAATGACGGTCGATGCCAATGCCGACGCATGGCTCAAACAACACAAACTTGAAAACTTGCCCCGTTTCTGGCAGCAGATCGAAGTCAAGGCGGGCTGGGAAAAAGCGACGGAAATAGCGCTGGGCGACCATTTACAGGCGCTGACTGTCGAGACTGGATTTTTTGGCGGCAAATCAATCGCGGCGAGCGGGGCGGAATTTGTCGAGCTCGGTACATCGGCTAATGAGTTCGAGGCATGCGAATTGCCGCATTTGCTGGATCAAGTGACGGTAAAAGCGGGCGGCAGCGGCGCGCTACAGGACTGGTTACAGCATTGCTATACTGCCGGGGACGTTGCTCAGGCCGAAAAAACCCGGTCCGGTTTGCCGGCAGGAGGGCGGATATTTACTCCCGAGGGATTTGTTTTTACGCGCTACAGCTGTAATTACGCAAAAAAAACCTCCGCGACTGCCGGGCTATTGGCCAGACAAAAAGACATCGAATCCCTGACGGAGCGCGTAGCGCAATCCGTCATGCAAAAAACCGATCTGGCAGAACAGCTAACCCGGCTGGAAGCTGCTGTCGGTACCGCAGAACAGAATCTGAACGCCCAACGCCGTCAGCAAAGCCAGATTCAGCAGCAATTGCACCAATGGCGGCTGGAACAGACGACATCGCTGCAAACCCGGCAGCGCGTACAGCAACGGCGCGAACGGATTGCAGCCGAACTGGCTGAAATCGCCGTTTTGCGTGATAGCGAGGAGAAAGAATCGGAGAGCGCGAACAGGCAGATGCAGCAATCGCAGCAGTCCGTCGCACGATTAAAGCCCGCACTGGAAAATATACGCCGGGAGCGGCAAACTCTGGAAAACGAATCCGGGCGGCACCGCGAACAGCATCGCGTGCTGGAGCGAAAACGCCAGGAAATGCAATTTTCCATAGAGCTTGAGTCGTCAAAAATCAATGACATAACCAACAATATTAAAGTATCGAACGAGAAATATGAGCAGTTGCTGCAGCAGCATGCCGCGACTTTAACCGAACTTGCGGCATTGGGTGACGATACGCATAGCGCCGCGCTTGCGGTCGCAATCGAGCAACGCCAGCAGGCTGAACGAGCGCTGGCAAATGCCCGCCAGCGCAGCGAAGAAAGCGGAACCGCTCTGCGCGTGCAAGAAGAAATGCGCATGACTCTGGAGCAATCGATGGGACCATTGCGCGACCGGCTTGAAGATTTGCGGTTGAAACGGCAGGAAGCGGATTTGCAGGGGCAGCAGTGCAATGAGCAACTGCTGGCGTTGAATGCCGATCAGGACGCATTATCCGGCCAGTTGGCAACGGGCGTTAAAACTACCGCTCTGGCGCAGGAAATCGAACGCTTGACCCAGGCTGTCGCAACGCTGGGGGCAGTCAATCTGGCAGCCGTGCAGGAATTGGAACAATCGCTGGAGCGGGCCGGATATTTACAGGCGCAGGCGGAGGATCTGGAACAGGCCATAGCTACATTGAGCGCAGTCATGACGAATATCGACGACGAAACGCGCGATCTGTTCAAAACCACTTTCGATACCGTGAATCAGGCAATGGCCGAATTGTTTGCTACCTTGTTCGACGGCGGAGTCGCGCAGCTCAGCCTCACCGGCGAGGAATGGCTGGATGCAGGGGTACAGGTATTCGCCCAACCGCCCGGCAAAAAAAACAGCTCCATCCATTTGCTGTCTGGCGGCGAGAAAGCGCTCACCGCCCTGTCGCTGGTATTTGCCTTGTTCAAGCTCAATCCCGCGCCGTTCTGCATACTCGACGAAGTCGATGCGCCGCTGGACGACAGCAATACCGAACGTTACATCCGCTTGGTCAAGCACATGTCCGATCAGGTGCAATTCATATTCATCACGCACAACCGGATCACCATGGAAGCCGCCGAACAGCTCATCGGCGTAACCATGCCTGAATCGGGCGTGTCGCGCACCGTGTCCGTCGATCTGGAGCAGGCTGCGAAACTGGCGGAACCGGCAACGGCTGCTCTGACTGAAACATAAAACTTCGAAACCGTAAGCGTATTACAGTTCGGGTACTTCACCGGCGCGAGCCTCATGCCGGTGATCGGCAGCGAGCAGCATATACATTCCCGGCACGACGAACAGGGTAAATAATGTCCCGATCGACAGGCCGCTGGCGATCACCAGTCCCAGACTGAAACGGCTGGCCGCCCCGGCGCCGGTGGACACGATCAGCGGCACCACGCCGAATACCATGGCCGCAGTCGTCATCAGGATCGGCCGGAGACGCAGACCGGCGGCCTTTTCTATCGCTTCACGTTTCGTCCGTCCCTGGCGTTGCAGATTATTGGCGAATTCGACGATCAGTATTCCGTGTTTGGATACCAGTCCTATCAAGGTCACCAGACCGACTTCGGTATAAATATTGAGCGTCGCGTGGCCGATGCCGAGATTGATGAAAATCAGCGCCCCGGCGATCGACATAGGCACCGACACCAGAATGATGACCGGATCTCTAAAACTCTCGAATTGCGCTGCCAAGGCCAGAAAAATGATAACGATGGCAAAGAAGAAGGTCACGATCAAGCCGCCGGATTCCTGCATATATTGACGCGATGGTCCGGAATAATCGAATCCGTATCCCGGAGGCAGGGTGTTGTCCGCCAGGGTTTTAAGCTCTGCCAGCGCTTCCCCCTGAGAAATGGTAGGGAACGCCACGCCTTGTATGGTCGCCATGTTCTGTTGCTGAAAATGATTGATCGTTTCGGGTTCGGTGGCGGTTTCCAGGTGAGCGACAGTAGACAGGGCGATCATCTGGCCGTTGGCGCTGCGCAGATAATAGTGTTTGAGCTGGTCAGCATTCAAGCGGAAACGCTGCTGCACTTGCGGGATGACTTTATACGAGCGGCCGCCCAGCTCGAAATAATTGACGTATCCACCCCCCAGCATCGACGACAGCGCCGAGCCGATATCCTGCATGTTTAGCCCGACCTGAGCTGCCATGTTGCGATCGATGACAACAGTAGTCTGCGGCAGATCTATGCGCAGATCGGATTGCAGGAATATGAACTTTCCGGTTTTCTGCGCGTCCTGCAAAAAACTTTGCGATACGTCGTACAGTTTGGAAAAAGGCTCGGTGGTCGTTATCACGAACTGGATAGGCAAACCGCGTGCGCCGGGCAGGGGAGGCGGCTGAAAAATCGCGTTTTGCGAGCCGGCAATCTGTGACAGTTGCTGCTGCACTTCGGGCTGTAACTGATTACTGGTTTTCACCCGTTCGTCCCACGGTTTGAGCACCATGCCGCTGATGACCTGAGCCGGCATGTCAAGCTGGAATACGTGATCGGTTTCGCTGTGGCTGTCGAATATCTGCTGGATCTGTTTGTCGTACAGTTCGCGCTGCTGCAGCGTCGCGTCCGGTGCGTCGAACGAAGCCGCTATCAGCACTCCCTGATCTTCCTGAGGCGCCAGTTCCGACATCGATGTGGTATACAGAAAATATATGCCGCCCAGCACCAGTACAGCGAAAACGCCGATGACGACGGTGTAATTCAGTACGCCGTGCAATCTTCTTTCGTAAGCGCCGTGCAGACGATCGAATTGCCGATCCAGCCACAATACCAGACGATCCTGCCAGTTGCCGCCCTCGCGTTTCGGTGCTCGCAGCAATCTGGAGCACATCATGGGAGAAAGTGTCAGGGCTATGATTGCAGACATCGTTACCGCGCCGACCAGCGTGAAGGCAAATTCGGTAAATAAAGCACCGGTCAGGCCGTTCATGAACCCTATCGGAACGTAAACGGCGATCAGCACGATGGTCATGGCGATAATCGGATTGGCCAGTTCGCGTGCAGCGGTGACGGCTGACTGGTACGGAGTCAGCCCCTCTTCCAGATGGCGGCTGACATTTTCGTCGACGATAATGGCGTCGTCCACTACCAAGCCTATAGCCAGCACCAGGGACAGCAAGGTCAGCAGGTTGATCGAATAGCCGAGCGCCAGCATCACCGTGAAGGTGCCGATCAGGGACAGCGGGATCGCGATGACAGGAATCAATACCGAGCGCGGCGAACCGAGGAAGATAAATACGACGGCAGTGACGATCAAAATAGCTTCAGCCAGCGTTTTCACGACTTCGTCGATAGCGGAATTAACGAAGCGCGTCGAATCGTAAACGACTTTGGCGTTCAGCCCGTTAGGCAGATTCGCCTGGATTCCGGGCATAGCCGTGCGTACGCGCTTGATCACGTCGAGCAGGTTGGCGGTAGGAGCCACCTGTATGCCGATATAAACCGCCTTTTTACCGTCGAAGGCCACGCTCGAATCGTAATCTTCGGCTCCCAGCGTCACATTGGCGACGTCGGACAGGCGCACGATGGTCGATCCCTGCTGCTTGATGATCATTTGCCTGAATTCGTCGACCGAATGCAGCGCGGTCGATGCATTCAGATTGATTTGCACCATCTGGCCTTTTGATTGGCCGCTGGACGAGAGGAAGTTATTGGTAGCCAGTACGTTGGTGACGTCGGCGGCAGTCAGGCCGACTGCCGCCAGTTTCTGCGGGTCCAGCCACGCGCGCAGGGCGAAATATTTCGCCCCCAGCATTTCCGCGGCCTGCACGCCTTCAATCGATTGCAGCTTGGGCTGTACGGCGCGGATCAGATAGTCGGTAACCTGATTGGGTTTGAGTACGTCGCTGTAAAAACCGATGTACATCGCATCGATGGTTTGGCCTATGCTCACGGACATGATAGGTTTTTGCGCCTGCGGCGGCAACTGGTTGAGCACGGCGTTGACCTTGGTGTTGATTTCCGTCAAGGCCTTGTCCGAATCGTAATTCAGCCGCAGGTTGGCGGTAATGGTGCTGACGCCCTGGATGCTGCTCGATGTCATGTAGTCGATGCCGTTGGCTTGCGCTACGGCATTTTCCAGCGGAGTGGTGATGAAACTCGCGACCAGGTTCGCGTCAGCGCCCGGATAGTTGGTAACGACAGTCACTACTGCATTTTGCGTAAAGGGAAACTGCAATACCGGCAGCATGCCGGTAGAGCGCAAGCCCAGCACTAGAATGACCAGGCTGATAACCGTCGCCAGTACCGGGCGCTGGACGAAAATATCGGTAAATTTACGCATCGTCCCGCTCGTAGCCGTATTCATTCGTCGTTTACCTCGGGGTGGGGATTGTTGGCGGGCACCACGCTGTTGTTGACGAATACCGCTGCACCGTTATGCAGTTTCATCTGGCCGCCGGTGACAATGACTTCGCCGGCCTTTACGCCTTTTATGATGGCTACCTGGTCGCCGCGCGTCGGGCCGGTGGTAACGAAACGCTGTTCTACCGTCAGGGCTGGTTTGCCGCCGACGTTCTTGCCGCTATTCTTGACGATGAACACAGTGCTGCCGTAAGGATTGTAGGCGATCGCGGTAGCAGGCAAGGAGATATATTGTTTCGTCGAGCCTTGATTGACGCGTATCGTAGCAAAAAGACCGGGCAGCAATACGCCCTCAGGATTGCGAATGCTGGCTCGCACCTTGAGATTGCGCGTAGCGGTGTCGATCTGCGGTTCTATGGCGGACACTACGCCGGTAAAATTTTTGTCTGCCAGTGCATTGGTCTGTATGGCTACTTTATCGCCGAGATGGATCAGGCCGATTTCCGTTTGCGGCAGCGTAAAGTCGACATACAGCGGATCCAGCTTTTGCAGGCTGACGATCGTGGCGCCAGGCGCAATATACTGTCCGAGGTCGATTTGCCGGATCCCCAGCCGGCCGGAAAAGGGCGCTCGTATCGCTTTCTGGTCGATCGTCGCTGCCTGGGCAGCCGCTTGCGCCTGTGCGATCTTCAGGTTTGCAGCATCGGTATCGACCACCGCCTGACTGATAGCCTGAATTTTCAACTGGGCGAGATCCCGGCGGTAATTGACTTGGGCAAGATGCACCGAAGCCTGCAATTGAGCCAGCTGAGCGCGTAGCGGAGCAGAATTCAGGTCGACCAGCAATTGCCCTTTGCGCACATTTTTACCCGATTCGAAATGAATCTCGGTGACCAGGCCGCCCGCTTCGGTGGAAAGATTGGCCCCTTTGGACGCGCGAAAATCGCCTACCGCATCGACCGCAGGCTGCCATTCGGAAGGTTCGGCGACTATGGTTGAGACCGCTTGCGCCTGCGCCCCTTTGCCGCTGATCATTTTCTTGATCATCTGATTACGAAACTGCTGAAAGCCGAATATGCCGGCAAACACCAGCCCAACCAGCAACAGCATAATGATCATGCGTTTGGTCGTGCCCTTAGTCATAGGAATCCCTCTTGCGTCGGTGATATTGGATAAGAATTACGCATACATTCATGCTTAATGCGCGGGCATTGTGCCGGCGGGTTTGCCTGAATGAGTCGCCTGATCATGCAGACCGCCCCCCATCGCCTGATATAGCGCTGCGGTATCGGTCAGCCGCTGAGTTTGGGCGGCGATAAGATTAATTCGAGTTTGCTGCGCTTGCTGTTGCGCATTCAATAACTGCAAGTAGTTCGCTCCGCCGAGGGCATATTGCTGCTGCATGAGCGCAAGCGACGCCTGCGCTGCGCTATCGGCAGCGGATTGAGCGCTTAGCGTCTGCGCGTCGTTATCGAGCGCGCGAAGAACATCGGCTACATTGCGCAATGCCAGCAGAACCGTCTGCCGATAATTGGCGGCGGCAATCGCATAACCGGTTTTTACAGACTGGATACCCGCCTGCAGACCTCCGTTGAAAAGCGGCTGGGCAATCTGGCCGGCGATGCCCCAGATCATCGAAGCCGGACTGAACAGACCAGCGGTTGTCAGCGACTCGGAGCCGACGTTGGCCGACAGGCCGATATTCGGATAAGCGGTAGCGATCGCTGCGCCGTATTGCGCATTGGCGACATGCAATAGCGCTTCGGAAGCCTGGATATCCGGTCTCTGGCGCACCAGCTCGGACGGTATGACCACCGGCAGATCCGGCGGCAGGGTAAAATCGGTCAGCGTGAATTGCGGTATCGCCGCATTGCCCGTTTCCTGGCCGGTCAATAATGCGA
>DAIETB010000179.1:0-5006 GCA_027345925.1 Sulfuriferula sp. | reverse complement strand
CGTAGCCACGAATACGAACCACAAACATGCGTTGGTTCGGATATTGAACTGTGTTCGGATGGTCTAGCACAACAAGAAGGCCACCATTCGACATGGCCGACACCACTTCCTCAAAAGATACGCCGCGCTCAGCCTTAAGGCGGATATTTTTCTCGGTGCTCCAATTCACAGATTTCATGTTGAGAATACTACACCAGTGTGCCTTATGGCATCAAGAGACCTAACATGAAGTAGACATCCAATGGCTTGAAGCGCATGACTGAGGCACTGGCGGCGACCTATCCGTAGACCACGCTGCAAACCTGCATCGTGCATTTGATCTGCAACAGCCGCAACTATGCTGGCTGGAAAGCGCGCAGGCTTTACCTGATGCCACCAGAAGTAAATTATCTGAAGTCGCTATGCTTCCCCGCGTTATTCATCGGCATAGACGTAATTTGCGTATGATAAGTCAAGTATTGAAGAAATGTTTCGGCAATTTTGATTGAAGGGGCGATGGCATAGCTGGACAGCCGGTTATTCTACATTCATCGCGGCTACCGCCGCCAAATGCCCGATACGCTCGGTATAAGCGAACGTACCTTGTATCGCAAATAAAAGCGTTACGGTTTGAGTTAAACGAAGCTTTTGGCCGTCGTGCCCGATTAGCAGTACAATTCCCTTTCTTCATTATCAGAGCAGGATGGCTTAATGTCTGGCGTGAACCATAACCTGCCGATAGCGTCGATCGAGACGCTGGACCCCGAAGACTGGCACGATCTGCGGCGTCAGGGACATCGCATGCTCGACGATATGTTCGATTATCTGGAACATCTGCGCGAGCGTCCGGTCTGGCAGCCGATTCCGCAGGCGGCGCGCGATGCATTCCGGCAGCCCTTGCCGCAAACCGCTAGTCCGCTTGAATCCGTGCATGCGACGTTCATGCGGGATATTTTACCGTACGCTATCGGCAACGCGCATCCCGGATTCATGGGCTGGGTGCATGGTGGCGGGACGCCGGTGGGCATGCTGGCCGATATGTTGAGCGCCGGTCTGAACGCCAATCTCGGCGGCCGCGACCAGATTCCGGTCGAAGTCGAACGGCAAGTCACGCGCTGGATGCGCGAGCTATTTGGCTTTCCCGACAGCGCGAGCGGTTTGTTCGTAACCGGTACTTCGATGGCAAATCTGCTGGCAATATGGGTAGCGCGTACCGCAGCTTGCGGGGTGGAAGTGCGCGATGACGGCGTCGCCGCCAGCGGCAAGCGGCTGACTGCGTACGCCTCGGCCGGCGCACACAGTTGCATTGCGCAAGCAATGGATCTGGCGGGTTTCGGCCGGGAGGCCTTGCGGGTCGTTCCCATGAACGATCGCTTTCAGCTCGATATCGTGAAACTCGAATCCGCCATCGCCGAAGATCGCCAACGCGGATTTACGCCGTTTTTTATCGCGGCGACTGCCGGTTCGGTAGATGTCGGCGCGATCGACGATCTGGAAGCGCTGGCGGAAATAGCCGCCAGGGAAGCGCTGTGGTTTCATATCGACGGCGCTTACGGCGCGCTTGCCATGCTCGCGCCGGAAATCGCTCCGCGACTGAAAGGCATAGAGCGCGCCGACTCGATAGCCTTCGATTTTCACAAATGGGGGCAGGTCCCTTACGATGCGGGTTTTATTCTGGTAAAAGACAGTGCGATGCATTACGCTACGTTCGCCTCGCCCGCAGCGTATCTGCAGCGCGAAGCTTCCGGTATGGCCGCGGGATCGCCGTGGCCGTGCGACTTCGGGCCGGATCTGTCGCGCGGTTTCCGGGCGCTCAAAGCCTGGTTCACGATACAGGTTTACGGTGCGGAGAAATTGGGAGCGGTCATTGCAAAAACCTGCAGTCTGGCGCAGTATTTGCGGCAACGGATAGAAGCGGAGCCGGAGCTGGAATTGCTGGCGCCGGTATCGCTGAACATCGTCTGCTTCGGATATCGCGGTGCAGATACTGACACGCTCAATGCCGCGATTGCGGTTGCCGTACAGAATTCCGGCATCGCAGCACCGTCAACGACGAATATCAACGGCCGGCTGGCGATTCGCGCTGCGATCGTGAATCATCGTACGCAAAGCGGGGATATCGATAAGCTGCTTGCGGCTGTGGTTCGCTTCGGCCGTCTTTTGAACGAGGAAGGGAATTAATATTGAGTACTGAAACGACGTCGTCACCGATCGCCAGCGAGCCAGCCAAGGTGCCGTTCATCGGCCTGCCCGCATTGATGCGTATGGCCATGAAAGGGCTGGATTTGACCCCCCTGGGCTTGCGATTAATCGAGTATGTCAAGCTGAACCCTACCGCTGCGGAATCGTTCCTCGATATAGCCACCATATTTCAGCTTAAACAAAATAAAGAATTTGCTTTAAGCATGCAGACCGAGGCATTGAAAATGCAGCAGATTTACAGGCAGCCTGCTACGCTAAGCCCGGTTTCCCTGCGCTTGCTGGCGATTATGGGGCCGGGAGATCTGATGGCGAATACGCCGCTCGAATTCCTGGTGGAAGACAGCGATGTGGAACTGAACATGCTGTATGTCGGTCCCGGTATTCCGTTTCCCGCCGAATTGCCGGAATGCGATCTGATCTTCGTCGCCATCGGCGAATCCGATCATAATCGGCCTTTGCTGGATCATGTCGACAAGATGATCGCCGGCTGGCCGCAGCCGGTGCTTAATCGCCCTACGAAAATTAGCCGGCTGGCGCGCGACGACGCGTGCGCCATGCTCGAATCGGTGCCCGGCATCGTGATGCCGACGACCCGGCGTGCCGATAGAGCCACGCTGGACGAAGTGGCGGAGGGCAGCCTGTCGATCACTGAAATAATCGACGACGGCGATTTTCCGGTGATCGTTCGCCCGATTGATTCGCACGCCGGTCAGGGGTTGATGAAACTGGATACTCCATCCGGTCTGGCCGCTTATCTGGCGGAACAGAAGGAGGCAGCGTTTTACGTGTCGCGGTTTGTCGACTACAAACAAGCCGACGGTTTGTATCGGAAATATCGTATCGTTTTGATCCGGGGCCGGCCTTACGTCTGCCACCTGGCGCTCTCCCGGCACTGGATGGTGCATTATCTGAATGCGGAAATGCTCGATAAACCCGAAAATCGGGACGAAGAAGCGCGGTTCATGGCGAATTTCGACGAGACGTTCGCGGTCAGGCATCAGGCGGCTTTCCATGAAATCGGCGCGCGCGCGGGTCTGGATTATTTAGGCATAGACTGCGGCGAAACGGCGGACGGCAAGCTGCTGATATTCGAGATCGACAGCAATATGATCGTGCATGCGCTCGACCCCGTCGATATTTTTCCTTACAAACAACCGCAGATGCAGAAAGTGTTCGCTGCATTTCGCGAAATGCTGATCAAGGCATTAACAACCCCGTATGCCGAACAGCGTTAAGAAACATAAGGAATTTCCCTCCACAGCGCAATTTCTGACCGGGGGCGGAGACGACCGGATCCGTCTGGACAAGCCGGGCGGCGTCAATAAATACGGTTGCAGCCCTTATCCCGACGATAATCTGGTCGCGCTGGGTTCGTCTACCGCGACGACGGTTTCCGCAGCCGGATTTGCGGCGGCCGACGCGTTGCGCGAGACACTGGCGCGAGCCGAAGACCAGCCCGGTAACCGGCGCTACGCGCAAGAGTACGCACGTTTGCGAGAGGAATTGAAAAGGCTTTTCGGGTTGGCTGATCGGCCCGGCGCCGATATCGTTTTTGCCGCTTCCGGCACCGATGCGCATCTGATCGCTGCGCAATTAATCGATCACGCTGCTGCGGCGCCCTTGTGCGCGGTGATGGTGGATACCGCCGAAACCGGAAGCGGGGTGGCAGCTGCGCTGGCAGGGCGGCATTTCAGCCGCCGGACCGCGCTCGGCGCGACCGTGATCGAAAACGCGCCGCTGACGGAGCGTGGCGTTGCGGTTCGTGTGGCGGCCATCCGCGACGCCAACGGTTATCCGCGTTCAGCCGCAGCAATCGATAGCGATATTACCGCCCTCGTTGCTTCCGTTATCGCTGGCGGACAGCGTGTGCTGCTGACTCTGACGGATGTCAGCAAGACCGGGTTGATTGCGCCTAGCCCGGCATGCGCAGCCAGACTTCAGCAGATGTATGCGGGACGATTGAGCGTGCTGGTCGACGCTTGCCAGTGCCGGATTGCGTCAGCCACGCTGCGCGCTTATCTGGATTGCGGTTACATGGTGGCGATTACCGGTTCCAAGTTCATGACCGGGCCGAGCTTTGCCGGTGCTCTGTTTTTGCCGCCAGGCGCCCCGTGCGGCGATATTCCGCTTTCATTGCTCAATTATTCCGCCCGGGCGGAATGGCCGGAATCGCAGCAGAACGGGGATTTAAACGACGTCGCGAACTGCGGTTTATTGTTGCGCTGGGAAGCGGCCCTGACGGAAATGCGGGCTTTTTATGCGCTGCCTGAATGGCGGGTCCAGGCATTTATGCAGAAATGCGCTGACGCGATCTCGCATCGACTGCAGAACGACGATACCTTTCAGTTGCTGCCGACGCAGCCGCTGAATCGCTCTCCGCTGCCGGTCGAGGCGTCTTGGGATACGGTGCCGAGCATATTCTCGTTTTTATTGTATCGTCGTTCCTTGATTCCGCATCATCCTCGCGTACCGCTGAGCCGCGAAGAAACCGTGCGTATTTATCTCCAGCTGCAACGCGATATGAGCGCAGATCAAACCCTGCCGCAAGAAGGCGTTAGCGCTGAATTGGCCGCACAGCGATTCCAGTTGGGTCAGCCGGTGTTATGCGGCAGTACCCACGACATCCCGGTGAGCGCATTGCGCTTGTGCGTCAGCGCAAGAATGGTCGCCGCAGCGCTGTCGCCGTCGGGAATCGGCGAATCCGGCGTGATCGCGCAGGCGCTGGCGGCGCTGGACAAGATTGCGTGGTTGACAGGGGGCTTGCGTTAAAATGGAAACGGAAAAGTTATACTCAATATTGACAAAATCCCATTTTGGTATATATT